>JBMYYH010000005.1:0-57618 GCA_049609225.1 Planctomycetota bacterium
GGCCGTGGCCAAGCCGACTGGGACATAGTTGTACAGCTGGTACATCCCAGGCAGAAAATGGTTCTGGCGGATGCGGCCGTCGGGGAAGCCGTGGTCCAGAAATTCAGCGCCGGCAAGCAGCAACAGAAAACCAAGCGCGCAGGCGGTGCCGAGTACGAGGCCGCGAAGGAATGCTTCTAGGCGTGATGATTCTTGCGCAAGCACGGCGGCATAGGAGACCAAACACACCGGCGCGATCCACTGCAGCGCATGCAGAAGCGAGATCGGATCCGTGCGACTGGACAGCACCCCCAGCGTGAACACCCAAAGGCAAAACGTGCCGATGGCGGCGCGCGGGAAGCGACCAAGGGGCAAGGGTTGCGTCATCCGGCGCAGGTCCGGCCACAACAGGAGGGCCGCCGCTAGAAATCCGATGGGCACGCCCAAGCCTTGGGGCGCATCCCAGGTTTGCGCATATAGTCCGAGCGGGCCGAAGACCTGCACGAAGAGTGGCAACGGCATGAGGAAGCCGAACCAGCCATCGCGCGATGTCATGGACGTCGTCCCCGTCCGCCGTTTTCCATGCCCATACTTTAACCTGCTGATGCCTCTAAGCTGTGTGGATGCGACTTCCCCTGCTCTGTCTGCTCGCTCTAGGTTGTGGGTGCGCCGCCCAGTACCTGCCGGATCACTGGCCGCGGATGGGCACCGAGACCGCCCCTTTCGTGTGGGATGAGGCTTGGAATCAGGAGCCTTGGAGTGCCGATTTCGGAGTCACGCATGGTGGCATGGCGGTCGACGCTCGCGGTCGAATCTATGTCAGCCGCGACACGGCGCCGGCGATGGTGGTGTTCGATGCGCAAGGGCGCCAACGTGAGACTTGGGGGGAGGATTTGGGCGGTGGTCTGCATGGTTTCACCTTGAGTGAACAGGATGGTGCCGAAATCTTGTTCCTTGCGCATACTTCGCGCCATCAAGTGCTGAAGACGGATCTTCATGGCAAGGTGCTCGCGACCTATGGAGTTCCGCAGGCTTCCGGGCTTTATGAAAACGAAGAGCGTTATCTTCCGACCTCGGTTGCCGTCGCGCCCGATGGCACCTTCTATGTCGCCGATGGTTATGGCATGGGTTACGTCCATCGCTTCGATGCCGACGGCACTTACCTTTCCAGTTTCGGCGGCCCTGGTGAAGAAGACGGCAAGTTCCGCACCCCTCATGGCGTGGCGGTCGACACGCGCGGCGAGGATCCTCGCGTGCTGGTTGCGGATCGTGAAAACGGCCGGATCCAAGCCTTTGATCTGGAGGGTAACTTCCTGCAGGTCCTGGAAGTTTCGTTCCGACGCCCCTGCGGCATCGCCATTGCCAACGATGGACGCTTGTTGGTTCCGGAACTTGCCGGACGCGTGAGCCTGCTGGATGAGAAGGATCAGTTGATCGCGCGTCTCGGCGATAATCCCGATCCATCGCAATGGGCGAATCATGGTCTGCCGCGCGCGCAATGGCAGGCTGGTTTGTTCATTAGTCCGCATGGCGCCACTTTCGACGCCGCCGGCAACCTTTATGTTCAAGATTGGCTCGCCGACGGACGTTTAACCCGTTTGATCCGTCAGAATTAATCCCGGCCCTGCGCTTCCACGCGCAACTTGCATGTCTCCTTTTCAAGCCTTCGCCAAACGCACCCTCGATCTGGTCGCCGCCAGCATCGGCTTGCTGCTTTTGGGCTGGCTGCTTCTGATAGCCGCCCTATGCGCGCGGTGGAGTAGTGGTGGCAGTGGGTTCTTCCGCCAAACCCGCGTCGGGCGTCACGGCATGACTTTCCGCATCCTCAAACTGCGGACGATGCGCGTGGTCGAAGGCGTCCACACCACCGCGACGGCCTCCGACGACCCACGCATCACGCGGGTCGGTGCCTTCTTGCGCGGGAGCAAGTTGGATGAATTGCCACAGTTATGGAATGTATTCCTTGGTGACATGAGCTTGGTCGGACCACGTCCGGATGTGCCTGGTTTCGCCGATCAACTCCAAGGTCAAGACCGCGACATCCTCCAACTGCGCCCCGGCATCACCGGTCCGGCTTCCTTAGCCTTTCGTGAAGAGGAGCAACTGCTGGCGCAGGCTAGCGACCCTGAGCGCTACAATTCGGAGGTCCTGTTCCCAGCCAAAGTCGCGATGAACCTTCGCTACCTTGAGAACTACACGCTGAGAGCGGATTTCGTGTACATTCTTGCGACTTTCGTGCCGAGCCTGCGGGCCCGTGTCGCGCCCGCCTTCGCCTCCGACTGAAGCCTTACTTGGAACGCATCTACCTCTCTCCGCCGCACATGGGCGACGATGAGCGTGCGCTGCTGCTCGAGGCTTTCGATTCCAACTGGATCGCACCGCTCGGCCCTCAAGTCGATGCCTTTGAAAAGGAGTGCTCCGCTTATCTCGGTGCCGGCGATGCCGCAGCCCTTTCGAGTGGCACGGCTGCGATTCACTTGGCCTTCCTGTTGTTGGGCATCGGTACCGGTGACAAGGTCTATGCGCCTTCGTTCACCTTCTGCGCAAGTGTCAATCCGATCCTTTACGTCGGCGCGACACCGATCCTGATCGACTGCGAGCGCGAGACTTGGGGCATGGACCCCGAGCTGCTCGCTGATGAACTGGAAAAGGATTCGCGCGCGGGCACCTTGCCGAAGGCGGTGTTGATGGTGCACATCTATGGTCAGGCCTCGAAGCTCGAGGAGATCGCGATGCTGTGCGAAAAGTACGGCGTGCTCCTGATCGAAGATGCCGCAGAGGCCATGGGTACTTTGCATCGCGGCAAGCATGTCGGCACTTCCGGCAAGATCGGCCTGTTCTCCTTCAACGGCAATAAGATCATCACCACTTCCGGTGGTGGCCTGTTGGTTTCAGAGGATGCCGCCCTGGTCGAACGCGCGCGCCATCTCGGTAGCCAGGCGCGGATGCCGGGCGCCGACTATGAGCATGATGAGCTCGGCTACAACTACCGCATGTCCAACCTGTTGGCCGCGGTTGGTCGAGGGCAGTTGCGCTCCTTGGAGGATCGCGTCGCAGCAAGGCGTGGAAACTTCGAGGCCTATCGTCAACGACTCGGCCAAGTCGAAGGGCTTTCCTTCCTTGAGGAACCGAGTGAGGACCGCGGCACTCGTTGGTTGAGTGTGATGCAGGTCGACGAGAAACAGTTCGGCGTCGGGCCGGAAGCGATCCGTCACTCCCTTGAGGAGAACGACATCGAAAGTCGTCCGCTGTGGAAACCTCTGCATATGCAGAAGGTCTACCGCGATGCCCACATGGTGGGCGGTGCAGTATGCGAAGAGCTTTACGCCACCGGCATGTGTTTACCGAGTGGTTCCGCGCTCACGGATGCGGATCGGGAACGCGTCATGGATGCCGTCGAGGCATGCGCTGTTCCGGGCATCGGTTCCAGGTAATCGGACCGTCTCCGCCTGGAGCTAACAGCCGACGGTCACTGGGCGCCGACGAGCGGTTCGGCGGGATCGCGCGGAAGTTCGACCAGAAACGAAGTGCCAAGACCCGGCGTACTCTGCACGCTGATACGCCCGCCCATGCGTCGCAGTAGGTTGCGCACCAGAGCCAGCCCCAGACCGGTGCCGCCACTCGCGCGGGAATGGGCGACGTCGCCGCGGAAGAAACGTTCGAAAATGCGCGGCAGGATCTCGGAATCGATTCCGGGCCCGGTGTCGGCAACGCGGATGTGCGTGATGCCATTAGCAGCCTGGGAAACATCGACGTCGACATGGCCGCGCTCGGTGTACACCACCGCGTTGAGCACCAGGTTCTGGATCACAGTGCGCAACGAGAAGGCGTCGGCGTGGAAGGTGATGCCTTCAGGAAGCTTGGTGCGGATTTCAAGGCCCTTGGCGACGGCCTGCTGACGCAACGGTTCCACGATCGCCAGAATCTCGGCACGCAGGTCCAAGGCGGCGGGTTGCGGGCGCCATTGCGGTGACTCGGAACGCGTGAGAGCGAGCAAGTCGTCGAGCAGGTTGGAGAGACTCAAGGCGTTGCGTCGCGCGCGATCGAGCAGGTCGGCACGGCGGTCCTCCGGCACGGTGTCGAGCAGGTCGAGCATGCCGATCAATGCCGCAATCGGGGTCTTCAGCTCATGGCTGGCATTGGCCACGAAATCACGGCGTTTACGGTCGACGGCCTCATCAGCGCGTAGGTCCTGAAGCACCAACAGCCGACGTTCGGGTCCCGCCGGTGCGAGTGTGGCCTCCAGCATTGGCAAGTCATCGTCCTTGCCATCCACCTCGAAGACCTGACGCCGGGTGTCGTCCGGTGGCGTACCCACGACCATTTCGATGATGCCCTGATGACGCGTGAGCCGCGTGAGCGTGGTTTGCTCTGGGGTACCCTCCCGCTCTTCCACTCCGAGCAGAGCCTTTGCCGCAGGGTTCGCGTAAAGCACATGGTGGCGAGTGCCAAGCAGCACCACGCCTTCAGCGAGATGTTCCAGGCTGCGTCGCATCGCTTCACGTTTATGCGACAAGGTCTCCGTGTCCTGCAACGCGCGACGTCGTCGTGACCGTTCCCGCGCCCACAACGCCAGCAGGAGGATGCTGGTGGCAAGGAAGATCCAGGTGAAGAAAGCCGGCATGATGGGCGGCGCAGGGCGATGTTCAGGTGCCTGCGCGATCGCTGAAACGATAACCGACACCGCGTACCGTCTCGATTTGAATCCCCTTGTCGCCAAGCTTGCGGCGCACCGACTTCACATGCGTATCGATGTTGCGCTCGGTGACGATGACACCCGCGCCGACCGTGCGGTCTAGCAGCTCGGCGCGACGAAACACGCGGCCAGGGTTGCCCGCAAGGGTCTGCAGTAGCTTGAACTCCGAGGGCGTGAGTTGCACCGGCGGCTGTTCCGCGACGCGCACCTCAAAGCGCACCGGATCGATGACCATGTCGTCGATCGAGATCATTTCATCGGTGACGGTAGGCTGCGCGCCGGAACTGCGACGCAGGAGGCTGCGGACTCGGGCGACGAGTTCGCGAGGACGAGCCGGCTTCACCAGATAGTCGTCGGCGCCGATGCCAAGGCCGAGGACAATATCGGCCTCCTCGCCTTTGGCGGTCAACATGAGGATCGGCAGGCGCTGAAATCCCGCTTCGCCGCGTAGGCGACGGCAGACCTCGATGCCATCCAGCTTCGGCAGCATCAGGTCGAGGATCATCAGGTCCGGGGCATGCCGGCGGGCCTTATCCAAGGCCTGTTCGCCGTCGGTCGCCAGGACAAGACGATACCCCTCCATTTCGAAGGTCAAACGCAGGACCTCCAGAAGGTCCGGGTCGTCCTCTACCAGGAGCAGGGTTTTCTGCGACATGTCCGTCATGTTCCCTCCACGAGGTGTCCCCCGCTTGAGCCTCAGGTGAAGTTTACGCGAAGCGACTTTCCCGAAAGCACCTTTCGCGCCATACTCTGGGCCTCATGCTCGCATTCGACCCCGCGACCTTGCTGCCCCTCTTGCAGTGCCCCGTCAGCCACAAGCCATTGAAGCTGGTGGGCGAGGAGTGCTTGGTATCCACCGATGAGGCAACGCGCCTCCGTTTCCCCATCGTCGATGGTATTCCCGTGTTGCTTGAGGAAGAGGCTACCGCCCTTTCCCAGGAAGATTGGAAGGCGCTCCTTGAGAAGGCTGATGCCTGAGAACGTCTTCACCAAGATCCTCAAGGGTGAGATCCCTGCGGACATCGTCTATGAGGATGAACATGCGATCGCGTTCAAGGATGTGGCGCCGCAAGCGCCGGTGCATCTTCTCGTGATCCCACGCAAACCTCTTGAGAGTTTGCATGCCGCCGCATGGGAAGATGCCCATATGGTTGGCCACCTCCTGCGGGTATGCAGCAAGGTGGCCGGAGACGCCGGGTTGGCGGAAGGCGGTTATCGCGTGGTGACTAACGTCGGCGCGGACGGCGGTCAGACTGTGGAGCATCTCCACTTTCACGTCCTTGGCGGACGCGCCCTTGCCTGGCCTCCGGGTTAAGTCCTTGGCCCTGACCTTGCGCGGCCCGACGCTTCTTCATCGTTTCGCGTAGAGCCTGACGCTCGAACTCGTCGAGCTGACCGTCTTGGTTGGCATCGAAGGTCTTCATCAACTGTGCGCGACGCTGCTCGCGATCGCCTTGTGGACCTTGCTGACGAAACTGGCCTTGTTGTTTGCGCTGACCTTGTGCACCACGGCGTTGTTGCACGGCTTGATGCAAGGCCTGACGCTCGGCTTCGTTCAACTTGCTATCGCCATCGGTATCAAACTGCTTCAGCACTTGTTCACGCGACGGGCGTTGCGCCTGCCCATCCCCTTGGCGACGCTGTCCACGCGCACCTTCTCGACCTTCCGCACCGCGACGACGCGCTTGGCCTTGTGCGCCTTGTTCCTGATGCCGTTGGGCGGCGGCAGCGCGTAGGGCTTGCCGCTCCTGTTCGTTGAGCTTGCCGTCGCCATCGAGATCGAAGCGCTCCAGCATCTGCTGACGCCGGGCTTCGCGATCGGGACGTTGCTGGCCAGTTTGGCCCTGCTGTTGGGTGCCTTGTTGGAAACGCTTACCGCGTGGGCCCTTCTCTTGAGCGCTGAGATCGGTGGCGCCTGCCGTTCCGAGAAGGAAGAGGAAACTAAGGAGTTTGATGTTCATGGTGATCGTGAGCTTGCCTCACACCCCATCGAACCCCGGTACGAGACCTAGGTTCCGCCTCATTCCGTGGGCACGAGCAGGCCGATGCTTGCGGACAGGCCGTGAATGTACGGCAGGCCGCAGACTGGACCGATTTCGCCTGCTGCGAAACAACCCCCTACAGGGAGGTCGGGCCAAAGGTCTTGCACGAGTTCAATATCGTGATCGGCGCGTTGAAAGAGATGCATGCCGCGCGCGGTGCAGTCAAACATCAGGGCGCCCAAGACTTCGGATTCGAAACTACCTGCGAGCTTCAAAGCCGACTCCATTTGATCGTGCGCGAACTGACGATCCCGCGATTGGAACTGCAGCATCTCGCCTTCTCCAATCGAATCGGAAACCGCGATGGCGCCGGCGTCGGGATCGACACCCATGACACCGCGAATCAAACTATCGCTACCGGATTCACCGCTGTTGCTTTCCAGGGGACGAATGCCGACATGCGGCGCGCGCATGAATCGATTGCGCTCTTCCTCGCCGATGGCGATGAGGACTTCACTGAGTTCTCCGTATGCGGGGCGTCCGCCAAGTTCATAGACGACATTGCCTTCGCTGCGCGTAACGAGGAATGGCGGGCCGACGGGGCGACAACCTTGCGCAAGGACCGTCTCGAATCGATAACCACCGTCGAGTGCAAATCCGACGGCGCCTTGATGCACCAGCGTGTCATCATGTAGGAGAACATTCTCACCGGCGCGGTCGGCACCACTGGCGATGCCACCAAGCATGGTGGGTAGATCACCGAGTTGGCGCAGGGATTCGAAAAACGGTTCGAGTGGGAAACTGAACGGCTCGACCAGCATCACGGTGCTGGCACTTTCTGGAACATCCGGCCAACCGGAAATCCGACTCTCTTCGGAATCCAACTCCAACTGAAAGGTCTGCAGGCGCGCGCCGGGCAGTCGCGCCGCCCACAGCGAAACGCCTGGACCGGTTTGGTATTCCCGGCCACCACCGATGACGCCGGACATGGAACTTCCGGAGATGGAATCGGGCGTGAGATCACGCTGCAACACCGAGAGGATGTCCTGCGCGTTTTCCCGATGGTGCGGCGTGAAGAAGGCGAGCACGATATCCGGGCTACCCCCGACGCGCTGTTTCAGCTCTTCGGCGGCTTCTTCAACGGCACCACGCGTATCGCCTCGAATCGAGGCGGCGTCGGCGACGATCGCTTGTCCTTGAAAACCCATGCAGATGCATCCTAGGCCATGCCTAATTCCTTATCGACCATTTCGGTCGGGGAATCAATACTCAAGACCTTCGGACGGCACCACGCCATCGAAGCCGGTGGTGGCGTCGAAGGTCTCTGGAGCTTCCGGATCGTCGAAATCAAGAACACGATAGGTGGCGTTTTCGAGGCGGAAGATGTCTTCCACCAGGCCGTCGATCATTTCGAACTCGATATGCAAGGTGCCGCGCACTTCGAGCGTGTTGTAGGTGTAGTCCATGCCGTCGGTGTCTTGGAGGGTCACGCGCAAGATCTCGTTGAGCTGCGGTGGAGCACCGAAGCAGCAGCTATAGAGGCTGCGGACGAGGTGGAACTTGCGGATGTGCTCGAAGTCGATGTCGGGCATCATGAAACCGCGCATGACGAACTCCTTGCCATCAAGAGCGAGGATGTAATCGGGGATGGGTTTCTCGTCGCGTTCGTCGAGGATCCAACCGCCGAGGTCATGCAGGTCGATGTAATAAGGCGATTCCTTGGCCAGTGCCTTTTCGAGGTTCGCCTGACGCTCTTCCACGGTAGTCGCTTGAGACCAAGTCGGCAGATCCTCTGGATCCGGCTCGGTGACATTGATGCGGCCCATCAGGCTCTCTTCGACTTGTTCAGCGACGAGGTCGTCGGTGTTCTCGTCGGTGACTTCTTCCGGCGATGGAGTGTCGTTGGCAGGCTCGGTTCCCTGTTCCTCAATCGTGGCGGGTTCTTCCACCACTTCGACCTCGGCTTCAGCTGGAGGATCGACGGGCGCCGGCTCATCGCTGCATGCAACAGCGAAAAGACTCAGGGAAAGGACGAGCGGGATGTACTTGCGGAGATCAAGCATGCGAAGACAAGGTGCGTGCGGCTTCAGTGCGGTAGGCGGAGAGTGCCGGGACCAAACCCGCGATGGCACCTGCAAGGGTAACCGCGAGTAGCAATTGCAGCTCCGACCATCCGATCTGTGTGACCAAGGAAACTCCGGTGGCCTGTTCGACTTGTCCGGAAACGGCGTAGATTAAAAGACCAGCGAGGCCCAATCCTGTAAGACCGCCGAGCAGGGCCAACAAGGCCGATTCCGCAGTGACGAGGCTGAGGATGGTGCGGCGTCGGGCGCCTAGAGCGCGAAGGATCGCGAACTCACGACGTCGAGCGCCCATGGTGTTGTAGATGGCGACCATCACACCAACCAGCGCGACGACCACGATGAGGGCTGTGATCCAACGCAGGACCAGGTCGCCTCGTGCGACTAACTGGAACAGACTGCGCACTTCGACGCTGGGGTAGATCGCCATGGCATCCAAGCGGTTGTTGATGCCGCGGTAGATGCCAGTGCGGTAAAAGCCCGCCTTGGTGCGCATCATGATGCCGCTCAATCCGCGCGGATCGCGTGCACCTCCTTCCACTATTCCTTCGGCAGGTTCGTGACCCTCCAGAACGTAGTAGGCGCCAATCGGCAGGAAGATCGCGCGGTCCACCGGCGTGCCCGTCCGCGTCAACACGCCGACGATTTCCGACTCTCCTTCCTCATGACTATCGGTTGCACCTTCGACACCATGCGTCGGTTCGAAATGATCCCCGACCTTCAAGCCGGTGCGACGTGCGACATCCGCGCCCAAGACCGCGCGGAACAACTCCGGGTGGTCCTCGCCATGGCCATGATGTCCATGACCGTGATGCCCGTGCGATTCCTCTTCCTTCAGTTCCGCCTTCAGCGCGACAAAGTCCTCGGCGCTGAAAGTGAAGCCCACGCCTTCCGAAAAGCTGAGGTCTTCCTCTACCCCACGGCTCAACAACTTGACGTCTTCGAAAAAGTTCGACGTGATGCCGACGATGCGATGGCCGCGAAAACTATCGCCCACAGCCAAGGGCACCGACCACAAGACTCCCGGCGTTTGCGTAATCTCGCGGTAGCTGTCGAAGGGGACATTGCCCGGACTCTGCCCCATGTGATAGAGCGAGTTCAGGGTCAGCTGCAATGGCGAACCCTTGGCACCGACGAGCATGTCGCAGAGGCTGGCCGAGCGTTGGAAGCCGACTTCACTGGCTTCTCGCATCGCGCCGACGGTCGCGAAAAGGGCTACTCCTAAGGAGACCGAAAAACCGGTGAGCAGGGAAGCCAGGCGTCGGCGGCGCAGGTTGCGCAAGACCATGATGGGGAATCTCACTGCAACTCCTCCACTTGCACGGTGTGGTGGAAAGCCGAGGCCACTTCCTGATCATGGGTCGCGCATACCACCGTGATGCCATGCTCCTCAGCGGTATGCAGCATCAAATCCAACACCTGACGCCCGGTTTTGTGGTCCAGGCTCCCGGTCGGCTCGTCCGCCAACAACACATCAGGCTTGTTTGCGAGGGCTCGGGCGAAGGCCACCCTTGCCTGCTGCCCCACCGACAACTGGCTCGGCAGGTGATTCTTGCGTTCCCCCAGCCCCACCAAATCGAGCAGCGCATCAGCCCGCCCCGCATCCAAACGCCCTCTCCCGAACAGTCCTCCGAGCTCGACATTCTCGAGCACCGTGTACCCATCCAGCAGGTGGAAGGTCTGGAAGACGTAACCGATGTGGGCGGCGCGGAATCGGTCGCGCTGGACCTCGCTCAGACGGGCCAAATCCGTGCCCGCGATCTCGACCATGCCGGAATCCGGCACCAACAGGCCGCTGAGCATATTGAGCAGCGTGGTCTTGCCGGAACCACTTTCACCGCACAGCGCGATGCGTTCGCCTGCCTCCACACGCCAATCCGAAAACGCCAGAACGGGCGCGGATTCAGCCTCGGATTCGAAGCTTTTGCGGATGTTTTGAAGGTGGATCATGGGGAGGGTCGCGACGCGACTTGGGTAGAATACGGGATGCGGGGCCCCTCGCTTGCCCCTTAAGGACATGAGCAAGTACCAAATCAAGAAATACGCCGTGATCGGAGCCGGAAACATGGGCTCCGGCATCGCCCAGAAGATCGCTACGGAAGGGCACCCTTGTGTGCTCGTCGACCTCGATGATGAGAAGGTCGAACGCGGCATGAACATCATCCGCGACCTGCTCGCTCAGGGCGTGGAGCGCAAGGTGTTCCGCCCCGCGCAGGTCGAGAAGATCCTCTCGAACCTGACCGGCACCAGCAACTGGGATGACCTCGCCGATGTCGACCTCGTGATCGAGGCCGTGTTCGAGGACATGAACGTGAAGAAGCAGGTGTTCGAGCGCCTCTCCAAGCACTGCAAGGAGACTGCGATCCTCGGCACCAACACTTCCAGCTTCTACGTGAAGGACCTGGTCGATTCGGTCACGCACCCTGAGCGCCTCATCGGCCTGCACTACTTCTTCCACCCAGCCAAGAACCGCCTGGTCGAAGTCATCGGCCATGAGGGTACTTGCCCAGATGCCTATGCCGCAGCTTGGGCTTCGCAGGAAGCCATCGGCAAGACGCCGATCTGGAGCGCGGATGAAGCCGGCTTCGTGGTGAACCGCTACTTCGTGCCTTGGGTCAATGAAGGTGTGCGTTTACTCGGCGAAGGTGTTGCCAACATTGCCACCATCGAGTGGGCCGCCAAGAAGGCCTTCGGTGTGGGCATGGGGCCTTTCGAACTGATGAACGTGACGGGGGTGCCGATCTCGATGCACGCGGCCACTTCGCTCGGTCATTCGCTCGGCGCGTTCTACTCGCCGGGTCAGGCGCTGATTGATTTCTGCGAAACCGGAGAGCGCAACTGGTCGCTCGAAGGGGAAGTCGATGAGAGCGCTTACGACGCGATCGCGGATCGCATGTTGGGCGTGACTTTCTATGTCGCCTGTCAATTGGTGGATGAGGGAGTCGCTTCGGTCGAAGATACGGACATCGGTGCGCGCGTCGGTTTGCGTTGGCCGATCGGTCCTTTCGAATTGCTCAACAAGGTCGGCGTCGAACGTGCGCGCCCCTTGGCGGAAGCGATCACCGCTTCCCATGGCTTGGAGATGCCAAAGCTCTTGGTCAACGCCGAGCCGCATGGTATCCCGATCGAGCTGGTCTCGCTTGCGAACGTCGGCGAAGTGGAAGAGATTCGCTTCAACCGCCCGGCCGCGATGAACGCACTCGACAAGACGGTGTTCATGCAGTTCGACGGCAAGTTGATGCTCGCCCGTGCCACCGGCAAGCCGATCATCATGCGCGGTAACGGCAAGGCCTTCGTCGCCGGCGCCGACATCAAGTTCTTCGTTGATAGCCTCAACTCGGATAACTACCCTTCCATCGCGGAGTTCGCGGGTTATGGTCAGAAGTTGTTCGCGACCCTCGCGGGTGGTGAGCAAGCCACGGTCTCGCGCGTGCATGGACTCGCATTGGGTGGTGGCGCCGAGATGGCCTTGTCGACCGACTACATCGTCGCTTCGCCGAAAGCTGTGCTTGGATTCCCTGAAACGGGCATCGGCATCTTCCCAGGACTCGGCGGTACGCAACGCCTGCCGCGTCGCATCGGTTATCCACTCGCCAAGTACCTGCTCTACACCGGCCAGATGGTCGACGCGAAGACTGCACTCGGCATCGGATTGATCGACGCCGTCACTGGCTTTGAAAACCTTGATGAGACTTGTCGCACTTGGGCTGCGAAGCCTTCGATCGACGCACGCAATGCTCCGACGGAATGTCCGCTCGAGCATCTGCAGGCCGTGTGGAACTTCTTCGAGCAGTACACCGTTGATGAGATCCTTTCCGGAGAAGCGGATTGCATGGGCGATCCCGTCCTCGAGAAGGCGGTCAAGAAGATGAGCCAGAAGTCGTACCACGCACTGAAGCTCTGCGAAGCCCTATTCCTGGAAGGCAAGCACTTGGAGCTGGATCGCGCACTCGAGCTTGAGGCCCGCGACCTGTCCACCGCATTCAACCATGCGGATGCATTGGAAGGATTGAGCGCATTGTTGGAAGGGCGTCGTCCCGGATTCCAGCAGCCTGCGTTCGCTTAGGTTCGCTGCATCACAAAGGCCGGTTGTTCGCGAGTGCGAGCAGCCGGCCTTTCTTTTTGGGAGGGCTTCCTTGGGCAGGGGCTGCCTTCACCCCGATCGATACGGTTCATACCCGTAATACTTAGGCCGCGTGTCGAGGCGGACATGCAGCCAATCCACGCCACCGCCGGCGGTGCTGAGCCAAAGGGGAGTATCCCCGACTTGTTCCAGCATCATCGCGCCGATTTCCTTCCACAAGGCATGTTGTTGCTCGCGCGGCGCGGATCGAGCGAAGGCGGCAAGGTGGGCGTAGGCATTGATCGGGATTTGAGGTCGCGGGGTAGGGACAACCATCAAGGCGTCGCCACCTAGGTTGGGAAACCGGAGGACGTCGCGGCCTTCTGCTTGTCGGAAGTGTTCCTGAAAGTCGATGGGGCTTGCGGGAACATCCAGGTATGGACTGTCCAACAGCACGAACTCGAAAGGATTCTCGAGACCACTACTTTGAATGCCTGGAGTTTCCCAACGCAGACATTGCATCGGTGCATCGGCAATCAGGGAGGTTTGGAAATCACGGAAGCCGTCGTCCGTTGCCCAAAGTTGAAAGGCTTCTTTGCGGGTTAGCGGTCGGCCTTGGAGCTGGATTCCGAAATGCAAGCAACGCGAATCCGCTCCGCCTTCGACTTGGGCAGTCCAAGGAATGGGAGTGTTTCCTGAAGATCCTGAACCAATCATTGAGCCATGGCGGCAAGGATGGGTTTCAGCCCCAAGACCCCTGAAGCCAAGATGTTGAAGGCCATGTCGATGACTCCGAAAAGATAAAAGGTCGCCGCAACACGCATCACCCTGCGCCTTCCGTTTCGCGTTTCCAGCACAAAGGCCAAGCCGGTAAGGCCAATGGACAGGAGCAGGATCGCGGTATCCAGCAGCGACCATGGCCGCCCGCGGAGACCACCAGCCAGCAGCGATCCGAATGCGAAGAAAACCTGGGCCGCAACAAAGGCCTTGATTCGGCGTGTCTCGAAAGGCGTGAGATCTTCTTGGTCGGAGCTCATGCCCCGTCGACGCCGTGCCAACCGAGCACGCCGGAGAGAAGGATGTTCACGGACATGTCCACGATCGAGCAGACATAGACGATCGCAGCGGTGCGGAAGATCAGTCTACGGCTTGGTCGTGTCTCCACAACGAAGGCCAGCGCCGAGATGCCGATGGACAAGACCAAGAGGGATGTGTCCAGCATCGACCACAACTTGTAATGGAACCCACCCGCGAATGGCGAGAGTCCAAGGAATAGGACTTGGATGAAAATGAAGGCTTTGAGGCGCCCAAGCTCCGATTTGGTGGGCTCCATCGGGTCGACCACAGCGGCCGATTTTCTTGGAGGCTCAATTTGTGTGCTATCTGGTGGATTCGTCATAGCCCTCAGCTTAACCTGAAATCCGGCTTCCAGCGGCCATCGTTGCAAGCAATCACCCATGGCATTCCCCTCCGACCGCTACGACTTCCTTGCCCTTGCCGGTACCGTCACGGTCCTGCTTGGTGCTTTCGCCCCCGCCGCGGATGTCGCCCTTTATGGCACGGTTAGTTATTGGGAGGCTGCTGGCCCGGAAGCCGCCTTCATGCTTGCGTGTGCTGTGATCGCCTTGATCCTGCTTGCGCAGAAGAGGCGTCATCTGGCTCGTTTCGCTGCGGTTGGCATGTGGGTCTCCTTGTTGTGGCCTTATCTACAAGGCTTGATGGAGCCTGCGCCGGATGGTTTCCTCGAAGAAACCGCGGCTGCTGTGGTCGACACCACGACTGGGTTCGCAACCGATATCGCATTGAACTTCGTCGACATCACCTGGGGCACCTTGGCCCTGGCGGGTGGTTGCTTGTTGGTAACGCTCGGCACGATGGCCCGGCGCAAGAAGGCTTAGTCCTTCTCGTACGGGAGTTGGGTTACCAAGACCACTTGGCCTCTACGATCGGTTCCCTTCTCATGCAAAGTCACCAGGATGCGTTGCATGCCGACGGCATCGTGGAACTTCGCGCGGAAGGTCACGGTTTCGCCTGGAAGGATGTCGCAGGATCGGGCGCCATAACCACACCCGTCCCAGCGGCCGGAGGTCCATGCGCCATCTTGCCAAACTTCCTGCAGTTGCCGCATCTGGCCAGAACTGTATCCAGAATATTGCAGCGTCGTTTCGCCGGCATTCTTTATGGTCACATTCACGAGACTGAAATCCGGCTCGCGCTCGGTGCGCAAGATAAGGGGAATGTTCTGCAATGGCGGCACTCCATCGGTATTCCAACCATCCCAAGTGGTGGAAATCTCTGCAGGCACACTGTCCGCGCTGGAAGTTTGTGGTGCGGCACAGGCACCAAGCATGCAAACCGCGACAAGGGTCAAGAAGGTGGTCTTCATTCTTTCAACGGCCGCCTTCAAGCATAACTCAAGGCGCTAAACGTTCGATCTCCCAGGCATCGGCCTGGCGTAGATAGCGGAAGCGATCGTGCAGACGATTCTCTCGCCCTTGCCAGAACTCAATGGTCTCCGGGACGATCCGATATCCCCCCCACTTCTCTGGCATCGGAACTTCCCCGCCCGCCAGTTTTTCCATCGCCGCGCGCAGCTTGCCTTCCAATAGTTTGCGCGAGGTGATGACGGAACTCTGCGGCGAGATCCAGGCACCAATCTGACTGCCGCGCGGCCTCGTCGCGAAGTACTTCATCGACTCGATGGTGGTCACCTTCTCCGCGCGGCCTGTGATCTTGATCTGCCGCTCCAACGGCAACCAATGGCACAACATGCCGACTTGCGGATTCTCTTCGATGTCCTTGGCCTTCTTGCTCGCATAGTTGGTGAAGAAGACGAAGCCTTGTTCATCGAAGATTTTCAACAACACGGTGCGCACCGAAGGGGCACCTGCAGCACTTGCGGTCGCGAGGCTGAATGCGCTTGGGTCCTGAAGGTTCGCGTCGCTCGCCTGCTGGAACCACAATTCAAATTGCTTCATCGGGTCGGCGTAGAGATCTTCTCTACGCAACCCGGCTTGGCTGTATTCGCGACGGAGTTCGGTCAGGTCCATGGCTGCGGATTGTCGTCTACTCTCAAGGCGCCTTCCAGCCGAACTTGGCTGGATCATAGGGGACATCCTTCCAGGATCCATCGCGCAGGCGAGCTTCTGCGGCAAGGATCAAGCTGTCCACGCCGGCGATCAAATCTTCCGGATCGAACTGCACCGTTTCGTGCGGCTGTACGCCGAGACCTTCGATGCCCTTGCCATCCTGCCAGCGCGATTTGTTCGAGTACACACTGACGTAAAGCTGGAACTTGCCAGAAGGAAGGTCGAGCGTCTTCTTGGAGGCTGACATGCCTGCCGTCGGGCTTTCGCCGATCATGAGGCCGCGACCTTCTTCCTTGAACATACCGCTTGCGGTTTCCCCTGCGCTGACCACGGTGCCGTCGATCAGGACCACGATGGGTCCACCGTATTGTGCAGGACCTGCTGGGGGGATGGTCTTCGCAAAACTGAGCTTCTCGCCTTCAGGAACAAATCGCCCGAGCAGGGCATCGTGATCGAAGCTGCCGCCACTGTTGCCGCGAAAATCGAGGATCAGTCCTGGAACGGGGCCCAGTGCGGCAAGTGCTTGATCCACTTGCGCTGGCAAGTCACTCTTGCAGCGTCGGATGTAGAGATAGCCATAGCCGCTTGGAAGGATGCAACGGGAGACGTCCTTCTCACCGGTTAAGCCTTCCGGCCAGAACGCGGGGCCGGCCATGCGTACACGAGCCTTCGTGATTGAGACGGTGCGCTTCTTCTTTTTGCCGTCCGGCTGCTTTACTTCCAACTTGATGCGATCGCCTTGCGGAGCGGAAAGGCCCCAGTGCGTGGCCCAGAAGAATGCCTGATGTTCGGTCGACCAGGAAATGATTTCGCGACCTTCCGCGATCTTCGCTTCCAACCAATCACTTGGTTTCTCCCCATCGATCTTGAGGATCTCGGAGCCGGGCAACAAGCCCGCATCACGAGAAGGTCCGGCCACTGCCTTTACGTAGTAGGACTTATCGATGCGACAGATCGCCAAACCGGAATCACCGTACTCCTTTGATGGGTCGTAGCGGGAATCATCCTCCGGCCAACTTAAGCCTTGGGTCAGATCGGTCAGGCGCACTTGGCCATGTCCGTCTTCCAAACGCGCGACGAGTTTTACCAACAGGACGAACTGGTCCTGGTCGGTCTTCACTTTCTTTGCCGCTTTGGTGAACTCCTTCTCGATCTTCTTGAAGGAGATGCCTTTCGTTTTCAGAAGTGCGCCGCATTCCTTCTCGACCATTTCGAGAGCGGCGGCGATGTCTTCCTTGTAGGAGACTTGCGCGCACAGGGAGGACAAGGCGGGTGTGGGCATGGCCGCGGGAGTGAGGCTCCCGAGGCATAGGGTCAGGATTGCGAACATCTCAATAGAACAGGATAAGCAAACCTGACAATCCTGCACTCGCGAGCAGGAGGGTTTGCCAAACGCACAAGCCGAAGGGAAGTGCGCTTACCTGGTCTGCGGATCGATGTTCTCGAATCCGCTTTAATGCCACGCCGCACCAAAGCCCGCCGGCGAGGGTGACGCTGAAGAATCCGCCGATCCAGATGCCGAATACCAACTGGATCAGGCCGATGCTTGCGGATGCTGTACCCACCATCATCCGGCCCCAATCCTGCGATTGGATGGACGGGCAATTCTGGAGCGCCTCTGGGGAGGACTCGTGATGCGGTTCTTGAGCGTTGGAGGAGAACGCCATGAAGGTGAGCAGTGCCGGGAAGGTCCGGCGCGGTGTCACCCTATCAAGAATCCTCCTCCGAATGCAAAGCCAGGCGGTTTCCTTCGCTGTCGCGGATGATTGCGCGGAACCCGTGAGGGCCAATAGGGTGCACTTCTTCGAGCACTTCCCCGCCCAGCGCGGTGACCTGGGCGACGGCATCGCGGATGCGGCCGTGCACATTCATGTAGAGCAGGATGCCGCCATCGCGGTGAATGGCATCGGGCATGGGTACCAGGCAGCCGCCATTGCCTTTCTCATGCATGAGAACCGCGAACGAAAACCCATCGAAGGATTCGGTGCTGACTTCGGTGGCCAAAACTGCCTTGTAGAAGTTGACCGAACGCTCAAGGTCGGCAACGGGGATGTCGAACCAGACGGCGCAGTTGTTATCGCGGTTGTAGGTGCTCATGCTTGTTCTTGTTGGAGGGAACGGGTGCGTGGAGAGCCTAACATGATTCCGGTCACCCCCCCTATTTCAGCGAACAGACCCCGTTTTCGCAGCTTCCGTTGATTGCGGGGGCTTCCGCTGCTGGCAAGGACAATCGCTCCACTCGCTTTCCAAGATCGTAAAAGACGAGATTGCCACTCCAATCAACCCTCCCCTCTTCGTCTAAAAGAACCGCATGGGGAAGGTAGTTGAAATCAAAACGCTCCCACTGCAGGCCGTCGACATCATGTGCTACGGGATAGTTGATTTCGTTTTCCTTCAGGAACGCGCGTAGCGTATCCGCGCCGACAGGTTTGGTGCGGTCGAGGTCGACATGCACGCTCACCACCTGAAGACTCCCTTGATGACGAAGGGTGATCTCCTTCATCTTCGGGATCGATGCGACGCATGGTGGACATTCACTGGACCAAAATTCCAGCAGCACCGGTTGGCCGCGAAAGTCGCGTAGGCCTAAAGCTGACGGTTGGGGTGTGCTGGATTCTGGGTCGGCTTCGGGTGTTGGTGCGGCCGCGGAGAACCAATCGTTGATTTCCAAATCGGGAGCTTGGTCTCCAACTTCCAATCCATCAACGGGTGCGCGAAGAACGCAGCTCGGAAGGAGCAGAACGGCAAAGCGGAGGATCTTGAAGAGTGGTTTCATGGTTTGAGGTGGTGCGGGGCGGCCCTCTTGTGTGCGAGGGCTTTTCGTAAGTTGACAGTGGTAACTTTAGGCGCGGTGTTTACAATGTCAACATCCTTTTTAGAGGGATCCTGCCATGACCCAGAACCCTGAACCTAAGTCCTATCACCACGGCAACTTACGCCAATCTCTCGTGGATGAAGCGGTGCGTCAGCTGGAGGCTAGTGGAGTTGAAAGCCTGAGCCTGCGCAAGGTCGCTGCCGGGGTCGGGGTGTCCCATACCGCGCCCTATCGCCATTTTCGAAACAAGGATGAGCTGCTCGCCGCAGTTGCCGCGGAAGGATTCGGTGCCCTACGCATTTGCATGGAAGAGGCCGGCTCCCGTGAAACCAAAGCACCCGCGCGCTTGATCGCCATCGGCGTGGCCTATGTCACTTTTGCGGTGCAACACCCATCGCACTTCCGGGTGATGTTTCGACTCCACCCTGAAGCCCCTGAAGAATTGCAACGACTGGGGCAGGCGGCCTTTCAGGTTATGGTCGAAACCATCGAAGCCGGCATCCAGGCCAATCAGTTTCGGGAGGCTTCCTTAGAAACGCTGGGGCTTGCCGCCTGGACCATGGTGCACGGACAGGCTTCGCTGCTGCTGGATGGCTTATTGCGCGATCCGCAAATGCAGCAAGAGAATCTCTGCAAACACGCGGAGCAGCAGGCGCGCGGCATCCTTCCGAATCTATTGGAAGGCCTGTTGCGGTAGTCCGCTAGAAAGCCAGGAACAGAAAAAGGATCACCAAGGCGATCAGCGCAATGATGCCGAAGTCAGTGGGGCCGGAAGTTTCCATGCTCCCAGTCTAATCTCGACCGCGGAAAGCCGCTTCGAAATCGGAGCCACTCGGCCTCTGATAAACCCGCAACCCGAACTCGGGGATGACTGCCAGCAGATGGTCGAAGATGTCGCCGATGATGGCCTCGTAATAGGCCCATCGCTGTTCGGAGCTGAACACGTAAATCTCGATTGGCACGCCTTCGGTGCTGGGCGCAAGTTGACGCACCAGGAAAGTCATCTCCTTATGGATCTGCGGATGGTTGTGCAGGTAACTCTCGACATAGGCGCGGAAGGTGCCGAGGTTGGTCAGCCGTCGCCCATTGACTGGACTCTGCAGGTCGACGCCATGCTCTTGATTCCAGGCGCTGACCTCTTCCGACTTCTTCGCCAAGTACTCCTCGATGTACTGGATGCTTCGCAACTGCTCGATCTCTTCCTGGCCGAGAAAGCGCACACTCCCCATATCCAAGGAAACCGAACGCTTGATCCGACGTCCTCCCGACTCCGACATCCCGCGCCAGTTCTTGAAACTGTCGGACATGAAGGCATAAGTCGGCACGGTCGAGATGGTCTTGTCCCAGTTCTGGATCTTGACCGTGTTGAGGCTGATTTCGATCACATCCCCGTCGGCGCCGAACTTGGGCATCTCCACCCAATCTCCGACACGCACCATGTCGTAACTCGCGATCTGGATGCTGGCGACGAATCCGAGGATCGAATCCTTGAACACCAACAGGATGATGGCGGTCATCGCGCCGAGGCCAGTGAGCAGTCCCCAAGGCGAGCGGTCCATCAGGATGCCAAGCACCACGATGATCACTGCCAACCACATAAGCAGCTTCACCACCTGGGCATAACTTCCCATCGGCTTATCGCGCGTGGATTTCTGCGTCCGCGCGACGTCGACCATGACATCCAAGAAGGCGGCGGCGGCGCGGGTGCCTGCAAGGATCATCCACACCGTTGCGAGGCGCACGATGGCGGTACCCAATAGTGGAGAACCTTCTGCTAAATGCGGCGCTGCGTAATAGAACACCAGGGCTGGCGCCAAGTGCGACAGCTTATGGAAGATCTTTCGCTCTACCAGCTTGTCGTCCCATTGCGCCTTGGTCTTGCCGACAAACATGCGCACCGCCTTCAGGATCACCCGCTTGGTAATCAAGTTCGCCAGCCATGCGGCAAATAGAACCAAGGCCCAATTCAGGACCAGGCCTGCGGCATCGGATTGCACGAACTCCTGCCACGCATTCGTGGCGGGATCCTGATCGACTCCAGCATCGGAGCTCATCTGTTGCTCTTGCAACATCATCCAGATTCCATTCATGGTCATGAGCCTACTTCGCTGCGTCGGGACACAGGGCCTTGAAGCGACACCAACCGCACTTGCGCGGTTCCGGTGAGGCTGCCCAGTTCTCCATCATCAAGTCGTCGACATCCGGATCGTAATGGACATCCATCATCTCGCGTAGGCTTGCGGACATTTCATCCTGCACCTGGGATAGCTTGTTCAAGTCCACTTCCAAGGTCTGGACTTGCCCTTCCCCGAGGTAAGCAGCGTGGAGGATGATGTCCTCCGGATCGGCGGACCACTTCTCGCATGCGTAGAGCGCATAGGTGTGAAGTTGGAACATGTCGGCCTCGCGCGGCTTGCCGGTTTTCCAATCCCAAATGTGTACCGTATCGCCATCCATGTAGGCGAAGTCCGGCACCGCGTAGATCTTGGTCCCGAGGTAGAGATAGGTGTCCATGGTCTCGAGCGAACGCCAGTGATCGGGGTGCGCTTCGCGTACCGGCGCGAGGTCGGCAGATTCAAGAAAGTACTTGGCGCAACGCTCCAACAAGTCGCGTGCGGCTTCAGTGCGCTCCTTCGGGATATCCACACCGTAATGATGTTCCATCAGGTGCGTACTCTTGTTCGGCCGCGCTTGCCAACCATCCGTAGAAGACTGACGCCATCCCTCGCGGAACAGGTCGACAGCTTCGTCGTACAACTCTTTGGTGTTCATCGCAGTCCCGCTCTGCTTGAGCTGGAACCAACGCTCGATCGCGCGGTGCATGCAGTCACCCGCATAGGCCGGCAGCGACGTCAGGCACTTATGCACCATGATGTCGTACTTCTCCCCACGCGGACGTTCGGTCCACCAACCCCAAGAGGCGTAACGCGCATACCAGTTCTCGCGACGGCAGCGCTCGAACTCCTTCGCCCGACTCGCGGACCAGGAGAGTTCACATTGGAATTGTTTGGTGGCCATTTCGTTCGTTTTGCTTAGTGGCGGAAGTGACGTGTTCCAGTATGCACCATGCAGACGCCCTTCGCATCACATGCTGCATTGACCTCTGCGTCGCGCATGGATCCGCCGGGCTGCACGATGGCGGAGACTCCTGCATCAGCAAGTGCTTCCGGTCCATCCGGGAATGGGAAGAAGGCATCGCTGCCGACAACCGCTCCCTTGGCGCGATCGCCGGCCTTCTTGACCGCGATCTCCGCCGAATCGACGCGACTCATCTGCCCGGCACCTGCGCCAACCAACATGCCATCGTTCACCAGACAGATGCTGTTCGACTTGAGGTGCTTGGCCAAGGTCTGCGCCAGACGCAGATCGTCTTCCTTGCCTTCCGGCATCGCGACGGAACCCGCAACCTTCAACTCCGCGGTGAAGCCGCTCAACTGATCGCTCCCTTGGACCAAGGTGCCGCCCCATACGCGACGCGCTTCCTCTTGGTCACGCGGCGTACCGATATCGGCGACCTTGACGATGCGCAGGTTCTTGCCCCACTTGGGACCCGTGCGCAAAAGGTTCACGGCTTCCTCTTCGAAGTCATTGGCAGCCAAGACTTCGACGAAGTGCCCGGGGCCGGCGAGGAACTCGGCGCTCTTGGCGTCGAGGGTTCCATGGACGGCGATGACCGAACCGAATGCGGAAAGCGGATCGCCTTCCCATGCACGCTCCATCGCTTCCGCCATGTTGGAACCGAGTGCCGCACCACATGGGTTGGTGTGCTTCACCACAACCGCCGAGTTCAACGGCAGGTCGTTGACTGCTGCAACGGCACCATCGAGATCAAGCCAGTTGTTGTAGGACAACTCCTTGCCTCCAGGCAGAACTTCCGCTGCACCCAAACCGAAGCGGGATGCGTCGGGGAAGAAGCCCGCGGTCTGATGTGGGTTCTCGCCGTAACGCAGTGCGCCGTTTTCCTGCTCAGCGAACCAACGACCGATGGCGGTGTCGTATTCACCGGTACGCGCGAACACCTTGGCGGCCAACTTGCGACGAGTCGCCATGGTGGTGCCGCCTTCCGCAAGTTCTGCGGCAACCTGCATGTAGTCCGCGGCGTCGCACATGACAGCGACACTTTCGTGGTTCTTCGCGGCGGAACGCAGCATCGAAGGACCACCGATGTCGATCTTCTCGATGATCTCTTCCACCGTGCCGCCAGCAGCAACGGTCTCCTCGAAGGGATAAAGGTTCACCACCACCATGTCGATCGGACCGATGCCATGCTCCTCCATCGAAGCGACGTGGCCGGCATCCTCACGTCGGGCCAACAGACCACCGTGAATCATGGGATGCAGGGTCTTCACGCGACCATCCATCATTTCCGGGAAGCCGGTGTAATCAGCGACCTCAATGACTTCGAGTCCGGCGTCCATCAACGCCTTGCGTGTGCCGCCGGTGGAAAGAAGTTCGGCACCTTGGGCGGCAAGTGCTTTACCGAGTTCGACGATGCCGTCCTTGTAGAAGACACTCAACAAGGCGCGGCGGACAGGGATGCGGTCGCTGGACATGGTCTTAGCGGGTTGCTCGAGAACGGAGGTATTCTTCAATGAAGGGGTCGATGTTGCCGTCGAGAACCGACTGGGAATTGCCGATCTCGAAGTTGGTGCGATGGTCCTTGACCATCTGGTAGGGATGCAGCACGTAAGAGCGGATCTGGGAGCCCCAAGCGATCTCACCCTTGTTGCCGTACATGCTCTTCAACTCGTCGTCGCGCTCGCGCTCGCGCAACTCGAACAACTTCGCCGCCAGCATCTTCTGCGCGATGCCACGGTTCTTATGTTGGCTGCGTTCGTTCTGGCACTGCACGACGATGCCGGTGGGAAGGTGCGTCATGCGCACCGCGGAGTCGGTCTTGTTGACATGCTGACCACCCGCACCACCTGCGCGATAGGTATCCACGCGAATCTCACTCATGTCGAGTTCGATATCACCCTCGTCTTCGAACTCGGGCATCACTTCGACCGCGGCGAAACTCGTATGCCGACGCCCTTGTGCATCGTAGGGTGAGATGCGCACCAGCCGGTGCACGCCACGTTCGGCCTTCAATTTGCCATAGGCATAAGGACCGTGGAACAACAAGGTCGCATGACGAATGCCGCCTTCATCGTTCGGCAGCAGTTCGATCTCGGTGATGTCGAACTCGTGGGTCTCGCCCCAGCGCAAGTACATCCGGAACAACATCTCCGCAAAGTCGGTTGCATCCACGCCACCGGCGCCCGCTTGAATCGAAACGAAGGCGGCGCGGTTGTCGTTCTCGCCGCCGAGCATCACTTGGAACTCGAGGGCGTCGAGCTTCTGTTCCGCAAGCTGTACCGCTTCGACGAGATCGTCTTCCACTTCCTCGGCACCGGCTTCTTCACCGAGTTCGCCGAGCATGGCTATCTCTTCCAGGGACTCCGCCGCATCATCGATCGGATCGGTGACGGCGCGCACACTTTTCATCTGCGCAATGACCTTCTGCGCAGCCTCCTGGTCATCCCAGAAGGCGCCATCGGACATTACCTTCTCGAACTCGGTCTTCTTGTCGAGATTCGTGGCGTAGTCAAAGACGCCCCCGAATCTGCTCCAAGCGGCGCTCCAGTTCGTTGGCGCGGTCGAGGCTTTCCTTCATCGTAATCGGGGGAGTAACGGGGCTCGTGGAATGGTTCGGGGATGGGCCCGGATCGCTTAGGAGGCGGACTTGGCTTCGGCCAAGGCATCCTTCAGTGCGTGGTAAAGCGCGGTGTTGCAAGCAAGCGTCAAGGGAAGGACCGCATCTTCGGTCTCCTTCAGATACTCCTCGCGACGTTCCGGAGTGAACGCGCCTTCCATGGTCAGGATGTTGTCGAGGCGATCCGCGCTCTTGACGATGTGCGTATCCCGACCTTCCCAACGCATGTTCTCGAGGTAACGCATGTTGCGCTCGAACTTGGTCTCGCCATCCTTCAACGGCGGGTGCGTCAGGGCGCGCACAAGGTCACCGACCTGCGGACTCAAGTCGTCTTCGACATCGTTCGCAGTCATCTTGGTGTCTTCCTCGACATCGTGCAGAAGACCCGCGCAGACTACCGCAGCATTGTGCTTCTGCTCTGCGACTTCCAACAGCAGAAGTGCCGTGCGCAAGGAATGCGCGACGTAAGGTTCATCGGAACCCTTGCGGGTCTGACCGGCGTGCGCCTCTTTGGCCATGGCAACGGCCTTATCGATCGGTGGCCAAGTGCTGCCGGCCTGATCGAGCAGACGCTTCTCAAGTTCTTCGACGGAAAGGGAGTAGAGTTCTTTCATGGGATTCAACGTTCCAGGACGACCACCTCGCCGTCCTCCTTGCCCTCGATGACAATGTGACAAAGGTCGAGGAAGACTCCGATCTCCGCGACCCCGGGGATCTGCGAAAGGTCGGCGTGCAGTTTTTCGGGATCGGCAATGCCGTTCTCGAAGCGACAATCGAGGATGAAGTTGCCGTTGTCGGTCACGAAGGGTTCGCCCGCCTCGGTCGTGCGAATGTAAGGCGTACAGTCACCTCGTTCGGCAACTCGTTCGCGCGTGGCGAGATAGCCGAAGGGCAAGATCTCGACCGGCAACAGGAAGCTCGTGCCCAATCGATCGACACGCTTGCCTTCGCCGACGATGATGATCACCTTCTTGCCGCATGCCGCAACGATCTTTTCGCGCAGCAAGGCACCGCCACCGCCTTTCACCAGACGAAACTCGGGATCCACTTCATCGGCTCCATCGATCACCAGGTCTAGAGCCGGCTGCTCTTCCAAAGTGGCAATCGGAATGCCGAGGTCTTGTGCTTTCTCCGCAGTATCCAAGGAAGTGGGCACGCCACAAACCTCAAGGCCATCTGATGCGATGCGTTCCGACAAGGCTTCCAGAAAGAAAGCCACGGTGCTGCCGGTACCGAGACCGAGAATCATCCCGGTTTCCACGTAGGCTGCAGCAGCTTTTCCAGCTACCTGCTTTGGCGAAGGAGTTTCAGCCATCTGGGCCGATATCATAACGTCCGCCAAGCTCCATTTTCCCCCACACGCGCGCTCCGGCCGCTATAATCCCCCTCGGTTCTTGTTGCAAACGAGTCTCAACAACAAACCGTGAATCCTACCTCAGAGAGTCTCACGCTCGCCGATCTGCCCCAGGTCCTGGTTGCCCAGGTCGTGGAAGTCGAGGGCGGCTGTGACTTATGCGAACGGTTGCGTGAACTGGGTTTCTGCCCGGGAACGGAAGTGCGGTTTGAGCGCCAAGCTCCCTTCGGCGGCCCCCTGATCATGACCCTCCGCGGTTATCAGTTGGCCCTGCGTCCGCGCGAAGCTCGTCGCGTCAAAATCAAGAGCATTTCCAGCGTGGGAGGCATCGGGTGAAAAAGCCGCTGCACCTCGCCTTGGTCGGCAGTCCCAACGCCGGCAAGACCACTCTGTTTAATGCGCTAACCGGATTGTCTGCCAAGACGGGCAACTACCCCGGGGTGACGGTGGATCGAAGGCGCGGCTCCCTGCAGGTTGGGGATCGCCCGATCCAGCTTTCTGATCTGCCCGGAAGTTATTCTCTGCACGCCATCTCCGAAGATGAGGCCGTCACCTCCAAGGTGCTGCATGGCGAGATGGATGGCGGCATCGTTCCAGATGGCATCGTGTTCGTCGCAGATGCCACGACCCTCGATCGCTCCCTGCCGATGCTGGCGGATGTCTTGCAGATCGGGCGTCCGACTTTGCTGGTCCTGACCATGATCGACGAACTCAAGGCCCGTGGCGGCGACTTGGATTTGTTCAAACTGCAGAGCGAACTTGGGATTCCGATTGTTGGAGTCGTCGGCAATAAAGGCCTTGGAATCAACGACTTACGTCTCAAGCTTCCTGAGGTTGCGACTTGGTCGAAACCCAAGAATCTTCCTGAAGCAGGGACCGAGGCGCGCTTTCGATGGGGCGATGCGGTGCTCGAAAAGGTCACGCGTCATCCGCTATCGGAAAGCCAGCTGACGAGGCGCATCGACAAGATCCTGTTGCACCCGGTGCTCGGATTGGTGGTTTTCGCGGCATTCCTCGCCGTCTTCTTCCAGGCGATCTTCAGTTGGGCCGCGCCCGCCATGGACCTGTTCTCCGGCTGGATGGACCAGGCCGCCGATTGGACTTTGGCCACCTTCCCCGATGGCCTCCTCACCAACCTTCTGGCCGACGGCATCATTCGCGGTGTTGGCGCCGTGGTGGTGTTCGTGCCGCAGATCGCGCTTCTGTTTGCGCTGATCTTCTTCTTCGAAGCGTCGGGTTATATGGCGCGCGCGGCCTTTGTGGTGGACCGCGTCATGGGATGGGCGGGGCTCGAAGGTCGCTGTTTCATTTCTCTACTATCCTCTTATGCCTGCGCCGTGCCTGGAATCATGGCGACCCGCACGATTCCCTCGCCACGGGACCGCCTCGCCACCATTCTCGTCGCCCCCTTCGCGACGTGTTCCGCGCGGCTTCCCGTCTACGCCCTCCTAATTTCGGCATTTATACCGAATTCCACGGTTTGGGGACCCTTCACCCTCCAGGGCATGACTCTCATGGGGCTCTATCTCCTGGGTGGCATCAGCGCGGTTCTGTTCGCGGCGGTGTTCAAGCGCGGCATGTTGCGCGGCGCCAGCCTGCCGTTTTATCTGGAGCTTCCGCCCTACCGCTTCCCCAGCTTCCGCTCGGTCGGCATCCAGGTCTTCCGACGCCTCAAGGTCTTCTTGAAGGATGCCGGAACCGTCATCCTGACTGGTTCGATCATCTTGTGGTTCCTGCTGAACTTCCCCAAGCATGAAGCAGACGCAAGCCTCAGTCCGGCAGCTGCCCATCAGGCTCAAATCGAACAGAGTTACGCCGCCGATTTGGGTCGTGCTCTCGAGCCGATCTTTGCGCCGATGGATTTCGATTGGCGCATCAATGTCGGATTAATCGGTAGTTTCGCTGCACGCGAATTGATGGTTTCGACCCTGGCCGAGGTTTACGCACACCAGGAAGTGGATGGCGAATACCCCGGACTCGGCACCATCCTCACGACGCCGGATCCCGTTACCGGCAAGCCGCCGATGAGCTTCGCGAGTGGCATCGCGTTGTTGCTGTACTTCGTTTATGCCTTGCTCTGTCTGTCCACGGTCGCAGTGATCAAGCGTGAGACCGGCGGCTGGAAATGGCCGCTGTTCATGATCGGGTATATGGGTGTGGTTGCTTGGGTGGCTGGGTTTATCGGTTATCGTCTAGCTCTCTAGATGAAGAGGGCATGGCCATGGATGTGTCTCTGCGCAAGGAACCTTTTTATGAATGGCGCGGGTCGGAGTGGCGTCCGTTTGAGAACGGTCAAGGTGTGGGTGCTTGGAGAGAGCTGTAAGCTGTCTTCATGAAATCTTTATGGCTGATGACCCTCGTTGCCGGAATCCTCGGAGCGGGATGCCAACAAAGTCCAGCTCCTGTCGAGCCTGCGAAGTTTGAGTCCTCCATCTTGCAACCGGATCTTACCGCCATGGAGCCGGTGCAACTGCATGTTCTTGACCAAGGAACCACCCCTCAACAGGGTGTGGTTCGTTACATGATCAGGAAGTCCAGGGAGAACCTTAATCAGTATCCTTTGCACTTTTACCTGGATGAGAAGCGTTCGCGTGTCGTCGGCAAGAACCTGACTCCGAGTACGGTCTTGGGACCGCGTTTGTATATGGAAGAATCCTCCTTGGGTGATTGGTCCTTGCTCTTGATGAGGGTTCTGGGATCCGATTCTGCAACGCCGATGGCGGCTTGGCAGGTGAACGAGAGCGGCAATGCTGTCCGCGTCCATCTACGCAGGGATCCGTGTATTGAATGGAAGTACGACACGAGTGGGAATCGTCTTCAAGGAAAAGGAAAGGTATCGATCCTTTGGCGACCCTTCCCGAACGAACCTGGTGATAGAGGATGGCAGGTCCAATCATGAGAGCTCTCTTTCTTGGACTATCGGTTGTTGCGTTCTCTGCTTGTGCCTCTACTCCCACGGAACCGTTGCTCTCTAGGAATGGGAACTCCATCTTTTCTGAAGATGCGGCGATTGAGTCCGGATCACCCGAACCTTTACTCCTTCTGGTATCGCATTCTTGCAAGAGCTGCTGGGCCAAACAGTGAAGCTCAGGCATCCCTGTTGAAGTGTGCGCCTGTTGAGGACAACACCTATCTCCTTACGGTTGCATTTCAAAGCCAGGAGCGCATTGATTCCATTGTTGAAATTCAAGCAACCGCGAATCCACCGGGGTTTCGATTCGGTTGCCCTTTCGTTCGCCATACGAAGAGCCTTGCGGTTTCCGAGATCGGGAATGTCGTATTCCATCACGCCCCAGACTGGGAACGCGAGAAAGCAATCGCTTTCGTTTCCTTCAAGGAGGAGTTGAGCCGTAACCTTGGAGTCGCCTCGGATAACCTTGACTACTATTGTTTTGAATCCCTTGACGCTCTCCTGGCTTCCTACGGCATCGTTTTCGATGCGAGGAAATGCAATTGGTTAGCACAGGACCTTGGTTTTCTCGATGCAGATGGCTCGCGTTTCGTAACGGGTACTGGAGATCCCGATTTCCGCTTCGAATACATCTCCGATTACCTGCCGCAGATCGCGCATCTGAAGGGAAAACTTTATCCACCGATGGTCATGGGAGCAGCAACCTATTACGGCGGATACGGATTGAGCCGCGATTCTCTTCCGACTTTGAAGAGTCAGTTTCGTGCTGCGCTGTTGGCGAATCCTCAGGTGGATTTCCTGCAAGAGTTTCGTAAGGAACGCGGATCCTCCATCCAAAGACACTTTACTTACTTCGTCATCTCGGCCTTCCTTTACGAAGCGGCTATCGACCGGGTTGGTTTTGAAGGGGCCATGGGCCTTGCCTGCTCCGGCAAGGAAGGGGAACAGTTCTTCCCGAAACTGCAGCAAACCCTCGGCGTGACGGAATCAGGGTTTCACGCTTTTGTCGTCGAGCTGATTCAAGCTTGAGCGGCAACAGGAGCCGTCTCTAGGAATGCAGGGCGGTCGCGCAAGGAAGCCACGCGCTGCGCCAACCATCGGCATTGATCCAACTTTGGAGTCGTGCGGTAGTGGGCAAGGTGATCCCACATGCATGCCAGAGCAATATCCAGATAGGAGCAGTCCTGTTGGGGCCAAATTCGCGCGCCTTCCTTTTCGAGCCAATCCAGACAACGATCGATGACGACGTAGTAGCGGCGAAAATAGTCGTAGCCCCGGATGCCTACGATGCCACTCCGTTGCGATAACAGAATCTCGACTTCCGCTCCCATCGCTGCGTTGATCATCGACAGGGCATTGCGTTGTGCCACATCCATCTGCAGCACTCCAAACCGATCCTGCGGGTCGAATCGCTCCACGATATGTCCTGCGATTTGATCCGACTCCACCACCCAATAGTCGCCGTCGACCAAGGTGGGAATGCGCAGGATGGGATTGCCGCCGAAGTCCACCGGGTCGGAGGATAGTAGGTTTTCTACATACTCCAACTCGAATGGAACTTCGAGCTCCTGCAGGAGGATCCGAATCTTGCGCGCGAAATGGGATAGCGGCGTTGCGTAAAGTTTCAGCCCCAATCCCATTTCGGTTTGTGGATCAGATGTCGAGGTTCTCGATCTCGTGCGCGTGATCCGCGATGTACTCGCGACGCGGCGCCGTCTCATCCCCCATCAACATGGAGAAAGTGCGATCGGCTTCGAAAGCATCTTCCAACACGATGCGCTTCATGAAACGCGTTTCGGGATCCATGGTGGATTCCCAAAGCTGGTCCGGGTTCATCTCACCCAGACCTTTATAGCGCTGAACCTCGATGCCCTTCATGCCTTGGTCGCGGAACATGCCGACGACTTCGTTCAGCGAGTTCGCCGTACGCACTTCCTTGCCATCGTCGAACTGGAACATCGGTGCATCACTGTCATCGTTCGAAGCGCCGAAACCAACGCCTAGATCGCGCAGTTTCTGGAAGGCCGATTGGGCCACCGCTTTCTCGCCGTACTTGAACACCAAGGTGTTGGCTTCATCGCGCGGGATCTTGGCTTCCAAGCCATCCCAGACGCGTGCATCCGGCAGGCCTGCGAGATAGGTCTCGAGGTCATCGTGCTTCCAGAAGAAGTTCTCGACGCCACTCTCGACATCGATCGCCATCGCCACAGGCAGATCACCATCTGCATCCGCGGATGCCAGATACTCTTCCGCACTCACGCCCCGACGCTTGCCCTTCATCGATGCAAGACAACGATCGAGCCTCTGTAATTCGCGCAAGATGTCTTCGGCTTCATCGCCTTCGATATGCACATCGCCCGGCAGGGATAGACGCACACCCACCGTGGAGTGGTTCATCAGGCTTTCGCGCAGTTCCTCTTCATCGTGGATGTAACGGAACTGCTTGGAACCTTTCTTCTGCACGCGGAACAATGGCGGGCATGCCACGTAGACCTTGCCGGCTTCGATGAGTTCCTTCATCTGACGGAAGAAGAAGGTCAGGATCAAAGTACGGATGTGTGAACCATCGACATCCGCGTCAGTCATGATGATGACTTTGCCGTAGCGACACTTATCCGGATCGAAGTCATCCCCGACACCTGCACCGATGGCTTGGATCATCGTCTGCAGTTCCTGGTTCGCCAGGATGCGGTTGGCATTGTTCTTCTCGACGTTGAGGATCTTTCCCTTCAACGGCAGGATCGCCTGGAAGTGACGGTCACGACCGGTCTTGGCCGAACCACCTGCAGAATCACCCTCAACGATGTACAGCTCAGTCTGCGTCTTATCGCGCGACTGACAGTCTGCCAATTTGCCCGGAAGCGATCCCGAACTCAGTGCACCCTTACGGCGCACCAAGTCACGTTGCTTACGTGCAGCATCCCGTGCATCCCGAGCGAGCAATGCCTTGCGCACCACCTGACGCCCAGCTTCCGGATGTTCCTCGAGATAAGTTCCGAGGCTGTCGTTGACTACCGTCTCGACGATCGACGTCGCTTCACGGGAACCAAGCTTTCCTTTGGTCTGCCCTTCGAACTGTGGATCCGGAATCTTGATCGACACGACGGCATAAAGACCAGCCTTGTAATCATCACCGGAAGGCATGTCGCCCTTCTTCAGGAGATCATTGGTCTTCAGGAAACTGTTGAGCGTTCGCGTGAGCGCGGCGCGGAATCCGGAGAGGTGCGTACCGCCATCGGCCGTGCGGATGTTATTGGCGAAGCTGTAGACGCCTTCATGCCAATCGTTGGTGTAACGCAACGCGACTTCCACACCGTAAGGCTTGCCATCGTGCTCGATGTCCTTCTGGAAATGCACGACCTCGGTGAGAGTTTCCTTGCCATCGGTGAGGTCCTTGATGTAGGAAACCAAACCTTCCGGGTAATGGAACTCATCCTTCTGCCCGCCGACGCGATCGTTGAGCTTAATTTTCAAGCCCGAGGTACCCATCAGATAAGCCATCTCGCGCAGACGTTTGCGCACGGTATCCCAATCGAAGCCGGAGTGCTGGAACATCTCCGAGTCCGGGAAGAAGGTCACGCGGGTGCCCTTCTTATCGGTCTTGCCGACCTCTTCAAGATCATGCGTCTTGACGCCACGCGCGAACTGGATCTTGTGATGGATGCCATCCTTGAAGATCTCCACGATGGTCTTCTCGGAAAGCGCGTTCACCACCGAGATGCCCACACCGTGCAGACCACCCGAGACCGCATAGGCTTGGCCATCGAACTTACCGCCGGCGTGCAGCTTGCTCATCACGAGCTCGACTGCCGGCATGCCTTCTTCCGGGTGAATGTCGACCGGGATGCCACGACCGTTGTCGGTCACGGTTGCGGAACCATCCTCGTTGAGGACGATATCCACCAGATCGCAATAGCCTGCAAGAGCTTCATCGACGGAGTTGTCGACGATCTCCCACAGCAGGTGATGGAAACCAGCGAATGCCGTATCGCCGATGTACATCGCGGGACGCTTCCGTACCCCTTCCAGATCCTTGAGGAACTGAATGGAGCCAGAGTCGTAGTCTTGTTTGTTTTCTTCGCTCATCGTGAAATCAATTGCGCCGGAACTCGATGCCTCGGACCACCACGTGGGTAGCTTCTCCCCGAACCGAAATGTCTTGGTTCAAGAGCGAGACGAATTCCCCGAGTCGATATCCGCGCAGCTCTTCCAGCAGCGGCGAGGATTCGACCGCAACGATCAACTTGCCGTTGCGGAAACTGACAGCCTTGGCACGGCCGACATACTCGGGGGGAACGATGCGATCCCAGGACTCGAACACCATGCGATGTTCGGTGCCGCGGGAAAGACCGTGTTTTTGAAAGACCTGGTTCACGAGGTCACTGATGGGGACCGCCTCGTGATTGAAACGTTCGCGTGGATCCTTTCCAGCCACGCTGCGCGCTAGACGAGAGAACTCAGTGGCATGACCACATAGCTGTAGTCATCGCCAAGCAGGAACTTCGCCGGACGTGAGGCATCATCGATCTGAAGTTCGATCTGCTCACCATGCGCGGACTTAAGGCCCTCCAACAGGAAGGCTGGGTTGAAAGCCATCTTCAGGCCATCACCGGAGTAGTCGACTTCGAAGTTGGCAGAGGCACGACCTCGGCCTTCATGTTCGGAAGCGACCTCCATGTTGCTATCGCTGAGCGCCAGGCGCACCACGGCAGCGGAATCCTGCGTGAGGTGACTCGCAAGCTTCAACTTCTTCGAGAACGACTCGCGATGCGCGCGCACGACATGCTTGCCGGCTGCGGGGATCACGTTGCCATAGTTCGGATACTCGCCGGTGAGCACGCGGCCGAAAGATTCAAGATTCCCGAGACGGAAGCCGACAAGGTTTCCAAGGAACCACACGCTGATCGTGTCGCCTTCCTCATCGAGACCGAAGCGGTAGATCTGATCCAGCACCTTTGGCAACAACACCGCACGCGACTTGCCACCTTTGCCCCCCGTAGCCGGACGATGAATACACGCCAGACGACGTCCATCGGTTCCGACCATGGTGGCCTGACCTTCGGCCAGTTCGAGCAGGACGCCTTCGGTCGCGAAGCGCGTATCCTGAACACGCGAGGTCGCGAAGCGGGTCGAGTTGACCATGACCAGGAAATCGCCCTTGTCCATGGCCACATCGGGGTCGCCCTCGAGTGCCGGGACCAAGGGGAAACTCTCGGAGCGGTCGGTGGCATCAGCACCGGAGCTGCTCTCGAAAGTGACCAGGTCGCAGACATCTTCGCCGGCCTGCACTTCGACGCCACCTTTGTCGTTGAGGCTCAAAGTGACGGTATCGGACTCGACGTCTTTGATGATATCCACCAGCTCGCGGCCGGGGATGACGGCCCAACCGGGCTGATCGACCTGGACGAAATCGAGGCGGTAACGCACCGCCATGTCGAGGTCGTTGGTCATCAACTGCAGGCTGTTATTGGCTGCTTCGACGAGGATGCCTCCGTACACCGGGTTGGTGGGCTTACGGTCAATGCCCATTTCCACGCGTTGGAGAGCATTGCGAAAGGCGAGTCGATCGATGAGGAACTTCATGGGGCAGCTGGCTGGGCGGGGGCCTCTTTCTAATTCGTAATGAATTAAGAATTAGTCTCCGTATTATAGGCGAAGACTGTTTGTGGAGAAAGGGACGACGGCATCCCTAACGTATTTGTTTTAAGCGGGTTACGAAAACCTGTTTGGGGTCTGTAGGGGCCTGGACCCTGGGGAAAGAAAGGGAAGGCTTGTGGACAAAATCCAGCCTTTTCCACGCATGGTTTTGAGGCCTGCGGGGCCTTGTGGAAAGCGTGGAAAACTGGCGAAGTTTTGCGCTGGAGCTCCCGGCTTTTCCACAGGTTTTCCTGGGCAAAGCAAAACCCCATGCGCCAGTCTGACGCATGGGGTTTATGCCAAAAGGCCATTTCTAGGACTCTCCGTTGCGGATTCTGCGTTCCAATTCGGCGAGTAGGGAGGCGAAATCACCGTCGACGCGACGGCGGCGCTCCATCTTCTCAATGGCGTAAACAACGGTGCTGTGATCGCGACCACCGAAGTGCCCACCAATCTCCTCAAGAGAGTGATCGGTCAAGCTGCGCGCTAAGAACATGGCTACCTGACGTGGGTAGACGATGGACTGCGTGCGACGCTTCGACTGCAGATCAGCCAAGCGCACACCGAAGTGTGCAATCACCGTAGTAAGGATGTCATCCATGCGGATGATCCGACTCATCTGCGCCTGACGCTCACTGCCGAGCGCCTGACGTGCCAGAGGCAGACTGATAGGCAGGCCATTCAGTTGCGCTAGGGCATGGAGATGGGTGAGGGTTCCCTCGAGTTCGCGCACGTTGCGATCGACATGCTCCGCAATGAAATGGGCGATGTCATCCGGTAGTTCGATACCGATGCGATCTGCCTTACGGCGCAGGATCGCGACCCGGGTCTCGAAACACGGATTTTCGATTTCGGCCACCAAACCCCATTTAAAGCGACTTACGAGCCTTTCCTGGAGATCGGGGATTTCCCCCGGAGGTGCATCCGACGACAACACGATCTGCTTGTTTGCAGCACGCAAGGCGTTGAACGTGTGGAAGAACTCCTCTTGGGTGCGCTGCTTGCGCGACAGGAGTTGGATGTCGTCGATGATCAAGACATCGACCTTGCGATAACGCTCACGGAAATGCGTGATACTACCTTGCTGCAGCGATCCGACGAAGTGGTTGATGAACTCTTCGCACGAAAGGAACGCAATGCGCACCTGCGGATTGTTGCGACGCAAACGATGCGCAATCGACTGCATCAGGTGGGTCTTTCCAAGACCGACCGATCCATGCAGGAACAAGGGGTTGAAGGCTTCGCCGGGACGATCGGCGACACCATGCGCAGCTGCATGGGCGAAACGGTTGCAGGGGCCCACGACAAAGGTGTCGAAGACGTACTCGCGATTCAGCAGCAGCGGTTCAGCGACTGGCTCAGCCTCAAGCTCAAGCGCGGCGCCATTGGATTCCGGTGAGACGGATCCGTTGGAGGTAGGAGTTAGGTCTTCGGGCGGAATGGTCTGCTCCAAGTCGAGCTCGACCACTTCCACTTCACAATTCTGGACGCCAAGGGCCTTGCAGAGGGATGGTAGATGCCGGTCGCGCACGCGCTCAAAATGGAGCGCCGTGGGGACCGAGATCTTGGCCAGGCTGGAATCCAAGGAAAGAAGCTCCGCGCCGCGCAACCAACCATCAACCTCTGCAGGACCTAGCTCGGCCTCGAGGACATCCAAAGCGGCTGTCCACGCGCGATTGGGGTCAGGAAGAAGGGGGTGTTGCACTCAGATTCAGGCGGGATCCCCTAAAGCCTTATGTATAAAAGCATTAGGGGGTTCCCGTTGGGGAGCAACCAATTTAGGTGTTCCTCGTGGAGAAACAGAAAAAGTTTTCAACAAAACGCGCAAGCCACTAGAGCTAAAGGCTTAACGTTTTGCAACTTCGTATAAGCGGGCCGCGACCTGACCTAGGCGATTTGCGGCTTCCTTAGCGCTCTCAGGGGTCGAATTGGGCCCAAAACTGATCCGGATGGAGGCTCTGGCTTCCTCTGGAGCCAGGCCCGAGGCGACCAAAACCGGGGATGGCAGGGCCGCGCCGGAGCTGCAGGCCGAACCCGCGGAGATTTCGAGGCCGTCGGCATCGCAGGCAGGGACCAGGAGGCGGCCATCGATCCCAGGGAAATGCAGGTTGAGGGTATTAGGCAAACAGCGATCATCCTGAGGATGATTCCATTTTGAATCGATTCCCATTTGCGCCCATTGGGAAAGAAAGGCTTGCTTGGTCTCCAACCAAAGGCGGGCCTTCGACTCCTGCTCATCGACGGCAAGACTAAGAGCATGCGCGAAGGCTGCGGCGAGCGCGGGCGATTCCGTGCCAGAACGCAACGAGCGTTGTTGTCCCCCGCCGACTTGGATGGGATCGAGCATGGCGTCGTCCTGGAGGCGCAAGACGCCTACCCCTTTCGGTGCTCCAAACTTATGTCCGGACAAGGAAAGAGTGGTGGCCCGCCAAAGGGAGGAATCCAAAGGCAACTTGCCGAAACCCTGTACCGCATCACAATGCCATAGATGATCTTGGTCGGTTGCGGCAGCGAGGGTGGCGATGTCTTGCACCGCGCCGGTCTCGTTGTTGGCCCACTGCACCACGGTGAAGCTCGCAGTACTTGCTTCCCGCGCCTTCAGGAAGGCAGAAGTATCCAAGCTTGCATGTGCGCCGACTTCCACGAGATGCAAGGGGAAACCTTCTTGTTGCAATAAGCGCAAAGGCGCCAAGGCGGCGGGATGCTCTGCTTTCGAAGCGAAAAGCGGGATCCGCTCTCCGGTGACACGATGAAACGCGTGGGCCAATCCGAGGATGGCCAAGTTGTTCGCTTCCGTTGCGCCACTGGTGAAGAGAATGTTGCGCGCACTTGTCTTAAGAATCGCGGCGACTTCTTCACGCGCTTGTTCCAGCGCGGCCTGCGCATGACGTCCGGCCCGGTGCACGGACGAGGGATTCCCCGGCGCATCGTGAGACACGCGGGCAAAGGTCTCCAAGACCTCCTCACGAAGCGGCCATCCCGCATTCGCGTCGAGTGGAATCCTATCCAGCTTCCAGTTCCTTCTCGGGCGTCGACGCAGCGGCCGGCGCGGTAGCGGGCGTGGACTCTTCGCTTTGGGCCGGCGTTTCCGAAACGCTTTGCTTGGCGGTGGAAGATCCACCCAAACCGATACGCTGCTTCAAGTCCGCGGCGATCTCGCGGAACTGTTCTGCGGCACTGGAGTCAGGCGCGTATTCGAAGATCGTCTGACCATGGCTAGGCGCCTCGGCCAAGCGCACATTCACGCGCACATGCGTGTCGAAGACCAAGTCGCCGAAATGGTGACGCAATTCTTCCACGACCTCGCGCGATAGATTGCGCTGCCCACTAAAGAGGCCCACCAAAACTCCGACCAATTCGATCGAAGGATTGAGGCGACGCTTGACCCGCTCGAGTACATCCAGCAGTTGCGCCATACCCTGCAAAGCGAAGAACTCCGCCTGCAGAGGCACGATGACCGAATCCGAAGCCACTAGAGCATTCAGGGACAGGGTGCCGAGTGACGGCGGGCAATCGAGGATCACCACATCTGGAGCTTCGGGTAATTTGGCTAATTCGCTAAGCGCCAAACGCAGGATGCCTTCGCGACCGATCTCGCTCGCAAGCTCACTTTCGACTCCGGTAAGGTCAAGGTTGGTCGGCGCAATCGACAAGCCCTCAAAACTGGTGGGCTGGATGACGTCGGCAAAGGAATGGCCTTGGGTGAGCAGTGTGTACATCGACGGATCACCCGGCTCGGGCATCCGGTCGAAGCTGATCGACAGGTGGGCCTGTGGATCCAGGTCAACCAGCACCACGCGGCAACCATCCTTGGCTAGGGCAGCGCCAATATTGGCAACGGAAGTGGTCTTGCCGACACCTCCCTTCTGATTGATGATCGAAAGGACTCGCACAGGCCCAGGATAACGACTCCTAGCTGGTTCGGAGCACGCTTTCTCGCCCCACACAACCACCTAGAGTTGTGCGATAGCCATCGATGTTGGATAGATTTAACTGGAAGGAGCAAACCGCACTCAACAAGGTGAGGCCAAGTTCCTGCGCCTGATCATGCGGACGCCATGCTTGCGCCAGCGAGTGAAGACGGGTGCGTCGGATGCCTCCACGGTTGCGCCCACATTTGTCGGCGCGGCTGGCGAACTCATCCAAACTTTCACGCAGATTCCGGCGCAACCGTACCCAGGCTCCCACCAAACTTGGGTCCACTTGTTCGGACAGCGGTTTCATAGCCGCGAGTTTGGTTTCCAAAGACTCGCGCAAGGCTTCGGTTTCCTCACCAAGGGCGCCAGCCGGGATAGGAACCATGGTGGCCTGGCATGCGGACTCCCCTTGCAGGACAAGCTCTTCGGTTAATCCAAGTTCCTTCATGGCTTGGATGTGTCTAGCACTTGCCCAGGTGATGTTGGCGTTGATGTCGGTTTTTGGAGGACTAGCCGCACCCCGCTTGATGCATTCCACCGCGAGGCCTGGAAAGACACTTTGCCATTGATGAGCCGCAGCTTCCAACGGAGTCATCAGTGGTTCTGGAAGCAAGCCCTCCACGATTTCCGCACCGCGCGCGGTTGGTGGCAGGGTGTCGAGCAGGGCATTGGTGAATGCGGCGCGACTGCCAACACTGAGCTTGCCGTGATCCGGAACTTCCAGGGAAACGACATCTCCGTGGGCGTTTTGGACCGGAAAACGGAGGTCTGCAGCGCCGAAAAGATTCTCATCGAGGATGAGCGGCGTGGTGGGTGCGGCGCGTAGCAGCAGATTGAACATGCGCAGACGTCCGCCGGCGAATCCGGGCGAAAGGACGAGCGGCGCGGCTGCAGCCATGGCCTAAGCCGGACTGGTCATGAAGGGCTTCAAGGCTTCCTTCATTTCGTGGACCGCGACTTCGGTGCGCGCCTCCCAAGTTGGAAGGTGTTGCAGATCCTCGCGTTCGAAGGCGAAGAGGATGGAGCGGCTGGCGTTGACCACCGCACCTTGCCCTTTGTTGTTGAAGGCAGATTCGAGGCCATCTGCGGAACCGCCTTGGAACCCGAAACCAGGAAGCAACAAGGTGGCTTGCGGCATGAGGGCGCGGAAATGAGCGAGCTCTTCGGGCCGCGTTGCGCCAACCACGGCGCCGACCGAAGACCAACCAGTGGAGCCCAGGCGGGTGGAACCCCAAGCGGCGACCTTGCCGGCCACGATATCGGCCAGGGGCGGTTCGCCATGATCCTGGAAACAACCGGCGCCAGGGTTGGAAGTCTTCACCAGGAAGAACAAACCGGCACCCGCGCGATCGGCAGCCTGCAGGAACGGTTCACAGGCATCTTCCCCAAGATAAGGGTTGATGGTGAGGGCATCGCTGGCGGGGAAGGCGTCGTTCCAGCCGTTTTCTAGGAAGGTGCTGGCATAGGCTTCCGAAGTGGAACCGATGTCGCCGCGTTTGGCATCCATCAGGACCAGCAGGCCGATGTCTTTGGCATAGGCCACCGCATCGGCGAGTGCGGCGAAACCCGGAGCACCGAGCTGTTCGAAGAAAGCGCTTTGCGGCTTGATGATCGGCACATGAGGCGCGATGACATCAAGCAGGCTGCGGTGATAAGTCACCAGGGCATCGGCCGCGGCTTGCGGACCCTTGGCGGCCTCGGTGCGGAAGGGTTCAGGAAGACGATCGAGGCGTGGATCCAGCCCCACCATGGCGGGCGTGGCCTTGGCTTCGATGGCGGCGTAAAGGCGGTCGGGGAAGCTCATGGGATTGCGGCGAAACTATACAGGGAGCGTCGGCGGCTCCGGCAGGAATCGCTGGAGGATGTCGTCGAGCAGTAGGAAACCGCGCGGCGTGGTGCGCAGGATGACGGCCTCCCCATCTTCTTCGACCAGCTCCAACAGACCCTCTTCGCAGGTGCGGCGGACGTCTTCCCCATGCCGGTCCATCAGGTCGATGCCAGAAATCCTTCTCAATCTCGGCAGCGAAACACCTTCGTGCTGGAGACGGAGGCCCATCATTAATCCATCAAAGAGGATGGTCTCTTGGGTGCTCCGTTCGTGTTGGTCGACGGGATCTTCACCAGCGAAAACCATCTGTTCATAGACGTCCGGTAATTCTTGGTTGCGACGCCGGACTCCATCCTTCCAACCAGCAGCGCCCGCGCCGATGCCGACGTAATCCAAGGATCGCCAATACGCCAAGTTGTGACGTGACGCCTCCCCCTCTTTCGCGAAGGCGCTCACTTCATATCCGAAATACCCCGCCGCCTCATTGCGACGTCGGGTCTCCTCGAACAACTCCAAGCACAAGTCCGGGTCTTCCTGTTCCCAACGCCCGACATCGCGCAAGCGAGTGAGTGCCGTACCTGGTTCATACGACAACTCATAACAACTCAGGTGCTCGGGCTTCAGGTCCTGCACGGTCTTGAGATCCGCGAACCAGGACTCCGGGTCTTGCCCCGGGAAGGCGTAGATCAAATCCACATTGATACGCCCGACGCCTGCAGCGCGCGCCGCCTCGAATGCGCGTAAGGAATCTTCCGGACTGTGCACTCGATCATAAGCCTCGAGGACATCCGGCCTCAGGCTTTGGAAGCCGATGGAGAAACGATTGACCCCACCTTCCGCAGCAGCCTGCGCAACTTCTAGATCGAGCGATTCAGGATTCGCCTCCATGGTGACCTCGGCAGCGCTGTCACGAAAACCAGTGTGTTCCTGCATACCCTGCAACAACCGCGCGATGCGTTCCGCGCCCAGCAAGGTCGGCGTGCCACCACCGAAGAAGACCGTCTGCGGCTTCAGCCCAGATGCCCGACGTTGCGTTTCCAAGAGGACCGCATCGACATGGCGATCCAAGTCTTGCTCCTTCCATGCGTAGGAATTGAAATCGCAGTAGCGACACTTCTTCACGCAGAAGGGTAGGTGCACATACAAGGAGACTCCATGCTCCCCGAGGCAACCTTCGGCAATCGCCGATACCAGCGGATTAGGCGCTGCGTTGGTCGTTGCCGGTCTTGCCGATGCTCCCAGCGCGACGTCCTGCGGATGGCAGGATCTGTTCGGGCGGGGCTCCTTCGACGACGTAGGCATGCAGCTTGCGCAAAGTATGGCGTTCGATCTGACGCACGCGTTCGCGCGAGACGCCAAGTTTCTTCGACACCGCTTCGAGCGTAGCCGGCTGTTCATCATCCAAGCCGTAGCGCATGCGCAGGACGGCAGCCTCGAGCGGGTCGATCAGCTCCAGGATATCGCGGAGCGTCTTCAACGCGTCCTCGTGCATGACGATCTCTTCCGGCGTCTTGCGGTCACGGTTGTGATCGCGATGTTGTCCGGGGATCGCATGGATACCTTCGGTACCCAAAGTCGGCGGTGCTTCCTGGCCACGCAGGGTTTGCTGCACCACCTTGGTGTTCTTCGCCGACAGTCCAATCTCGTCGGCAATCTCTTTGGGAGAAGCCTGGTGACCGAGGTCGAGCGAAAGTTGCGTGGAGACGCGGTGCCACTTGGTCAAGATCTCGACCATGTAGGAAGGCACGCGCACCGTCTTGACCGAGTTGATCAAGGCGCGACGGATGGTCTGTTGGATCCACCAAGTTGCGTAAGTGGAAAGACGGAACCCCGCTTCCGGATCGAACTTCTCGACGCCCTTCAACAAGCCGATGTTGCCTTCGGCAATGAGGTCCGGCAAAGTCAGTCCACGGTTACGGAAACGCTTTGCGACCGATACGACCAGCCTAAGGTTGGCGCGGATCATGTGTTCGCGCGCTTCACGGTCACCCTCTTGGACGCGACGTCCGAGGGATACTTCTTCAGCCGCGGAGAGCAACGGTACTTCGTCGATCTCGCGGAGGTAGGCTTCTAGGCAGCGGTCTGAGGCGATGGTTCTTGCTCCGGATGGGCGTAGGAGGAACCCGATATGGAAGGTCCATATCTGTGACTTCATCGGCAGAAATGAAGTTCCGCTTTAGATTTGGGAACCTTTCTGTTTACGCCTATCCCTTATCGGCAAACTCGGTCCATGAGCGGCAGGATTATGCTGGTAGTCCTGATGGCAACTCCCCCACCATCCAAGCACCAACACGATGCCGAGCCGCGTCGTGCCTGGATGGGCGAAGAGGAGTTTGCTGTCCAGCTGGCGGAGACCGGCAGTAGTTTTCGGGCCGCTGTGGAGAAGCTGCGTCAGCGGCCGATCACGGAGTGGACAGAACGCTCCCTCTATCTCCTGAGTCTGGAAGCCCGCACGCTGGAGCGGTTCTTGGATGCCCATGGCGCACAGGGCAACAACACCTTTTATCCGGTGCGGAAATCCTTGGCGATGTGCCTTTGGCTCAGCCAAGCGCTTTCCTGCTTGGTCCACCTCCAAGGGCGCCTTCGGGTCTACCCCACGGCCAATCAGGAATGGACCGAAACGACCTTGCCGGGCCAGCTCCATGAGACCGTAAATGGGCTTGGCCAACTCCTGGAGCAAAGCCTGAAAACCCTTGTGACACAATGGGTTAAGTCAGGTTCGGAGTGGAACGAAGTGCACGATACGCACCTCTTTATGGTGCCTCCGGCCACCCGCATTCTCGCTGCTGACCGGCGCCATCAAGAGGATCGCGAATCTTCGGAGGAGGGTGGCTCCCCCATTCCGCGACTCGCCGGGCGCTTCCTGGATTTCGCCGCCTCTTGGCACCGCAAGGCCAAATCTGGATTAGCCGATCCAGCCGCCCAACTGGAGTTCGCCAAGGACTATTGCCGGGAGCGGACCACGCGGTCGTTCCAGGCCCGGGCGCATAACTGGCAAAGCGATTACGACTCCATGATTCGAGGGAGTCAAAAGGAGGAAGAGGATCCGCGACTCTTGTGCCTTCGTGGCGCGATGAGCCAATCCCTCCATCTCCTGGAGGCAAGTACCGCCCTAGCGCATCTTTACGAGCGTCACCGACCCAAGGCTCAGCCGCAATCGGGAGAAGAGGAGGGCTTTGCGATATGCAACTTCCTAAGAGGACACGCTTTCCTGAAGTTGTGGATTCAGGGTTGTGTGGTACGGGCGCATCAATGCCTTGAGCAGGCGGCCGAAACCGCTTCTGCTATCGTAAGGGACTATTGTGAAATAAGTTCCATGAGCCTCACTCTGCCAGAGGGAGTGCAGTGGCACGCCCGACCCCTGACCTTGGTGGTTGGCGTTGTGATCCATCATGGGGTTCCCGTGACCATGGAAATTGAAGGCCAAGAGGCGCCGGCGAACAGCTTGATTCAGATGCTGCTTCTGGTCGGAGCTCACCCCGATTCCAGGGAAGTCACCTTCCGCGGCGATGTCCGCGCGCTGACCGACCTAGAACACCTCTTCGAGGCCAAGCTAGGTGAAGAAGGCTTGGAAGAGTTCCCAGGAGAGCTCGCCTACCTTTCCTGAGCCTCTTTTTCAGCGAAATGGGCCCTCTGGGCAGCCAGAGCAGGAATGTTTCACGTGAAACAGTCTCCCCAGGCTTGGATTTCACCATTTTGACCGGTAATCTGTGTGTACATCATGGCAACCACCGGAAAACGACTTGGAAAAGGCATTGGATCCTTGCTTTCGAATCGCCACGGCTCGGAAGAGGCTGGAGGCGACGGCAAACTCTGGATTCCCCTTGAGGACCTGCAGCCTAACCAGGAGCAGCCGCGCATCGCGGTCGATCGTGGCGTTGAGCGACTTTCGGAGTCCCTGAGGCGTCACGGCATGATGCAGCCCATTGTGGTGACGCATCGGGCGGAAGGAGGCTATGAAATCCTCGCTGGAGAGCGTCGTTGGCGTGCTGCAAAGCTTGCAGGGCTCACCAGCGTCCCAGTCATCATTCGCGAGGGCACCCTGAGTGGCGATGAACGCCTGGAATTGGCCCTGATCGAGAATGTTCAGCGTGAAGACCTCGATCCAATCGAAAAGGCGACTGCATGCGAGCGTTTGTTGTCGGAATACGGCCTGACTCAGGAGCAAGTGGCCGAGAAGCTGGGATACCAGCGCTCTACCGTGGCAAACCTGGTGCGTCTGTTGGATTTGCCCCAGGACATTCGCGAGGATGTTTCACGTGAAACAATCTCAGCCGGACATGCCCGCGCCTTGTTGAAGCTCCAGGACTCTCCACTACAGAACCAGGCATGGCAGGAGATTCGGGCAGGGGAGTTGTCGGTTCGCGCAGCGGAATCGCTGTGCGCCCAAATTTCGAAGGGCGAACGTCAGCCTAAGCATAGTGCCAAGAGCTCTAAACCTGCCTGGGCAGAGGAGTTCCAGGAGAAAGTGTCGCGTCGTTTAGGGTTGCGTGCGGAGCTGAAACTGCACGCCAAGAGTGGTGGACGGCTGATCCTGCACTTTGCAGAGATCGATGACCTGGATCGTCTTGGTCAGGACCTGAACCTTCCGACGGAAACAGAAGAGCTCCTGGGCGATTAACCCAGGAGCTCTAGTCAGGCTTGCGAGGAAGCCTGCGGAGGAAAGGAATCCTTAGAGGACAGACGCCTCGGTGATGGCGAAGGTGCGCTCGATGCCTGGGGTAGCCATTGCTTCCTGCAGTGCCTCGAGACCTTCCGTTACGGAACCGAACACCGTGGTGCTGCCATCTGCGCGGGTCGCATCCTGTAGGTAAACGGTGAGAGCATCTGGCTCTTGCTGACCTGGCTCACCTGGAACTACGGAAGTGGCAAGGGCGCCGGCCATGTGGAAGTAGCCATACTGACGCTCCAGTGGGAGCGAGTCGGTGGCCTCTGGGTTGTAGTCACGCAGGGAGAACGCGCCACCGGTGCTGGTGACATCCTTGCCGATCAACAAGCCCTCGTCTACTGCGGTGATGAAGGCGGAAGAAGCGGAGGGTGCAATACCTTCATAGAGACCAGCAACCATGTCGTAAGTGTTTCCGTCAGAGTCGGTTATGACTATTTTGACCTTGGCGCCGGTGGGCTCAGGGTTGGACCAAGACTTGACGGAGTGACTCTGCTTGTCTTCCACTTGTGCCAGCAGAACCGCTGCAATGTTGGTGACTTCACCGCTTGCAGGAATGGCCTTGTAGCCGCTGACCCTTTCATCCTGAACCAAAGCAGAAAGCTTGGGCTTGAGGGTGTCTAGAGCGAGAGTGTTGTCGCTGCCGAGCGCTTGATTGGTGGCTGCGAACACGACCCACGGATAGATGGTCGGATAAGCTTCTGCGCGCGAAAGATCGGCGGAGAGGTTTGCATCGAAATCCGTTCCGAGGCTGATGGCGATGGTCTCAAAGAGATTCCATGCTTCGGCCTGCTTGGAATACTTGATTCCAGGAGCGTAGTAGTTGTAACCCTGGATGCCGACTACCAGAACCGCCAATCCCAAGAGGAAGAATCGGTTCTTGCGGAGCCAGTCAAACAGGGGGGTATCTTCGAAGGACAGGACCATTTTTCGCTAAACAGTTAACACAAAAGGGGTTACGCGCTCAGTGGCTGGGCTGGTGCCAGCGTCAACGGGCGGAAACCGCCTCTGTGGTGGAGAATCCTACTTGAATCCCGCCTGGGCAACATCAGATTTTGTGCGGAAGGGCCCTTAGAGGGTTGTCTTGTAAGCAGAAAGAGGCAAGCGCAGGCGGGCGTGATGCGTAGAATATTGCCCCAAGGTTCCCCCAATCATCATGAAAACAGTGCACTCTTACCTCATCGGCTTGGCTCTAGTCGGTGGCCTCACCACGCAGGGCTATGCACAGCTCGCGCCTGAGGCTCCCCAAACAAAGGCCCCAAGCCTGGCGGAGCAAATGCCCGCCGACACCCTCCTTTACGTCGAGATTCCCGATATCTCCGGGCTCCGTGAAGGCATTGCCCAATCCAGCCTCGGCAAGATCTATCGCGATCCCGAGATGCAGGAGTTCATCGGTGGGGGACTTGCCCTGCTTGATGAGCAGTGGGAAAACCTCCGTGGCATGTCGGCCGGCATGGGCATCCCGGAAGGCCTCACTTACTTTGAAGCCCTTCAGTCCGTCGAGTTCGGTCTGGCCATTCGCGCCAATCCACAACTCGAGAATCCGTTCAGCGCTCCACCGCAAATCTATGGCGCGCTTCACATTGGACTCGGCGAAGGCCTAGGTGCTCCTGTCTTCAACCTGATCTCCACTTATGCCGATGGCAGTGAGCTGGAATTGATCGGTACCGAAGATGGCGAAATCCTTGTGGTCCAAGATGAAATGTTCACGATGGAAATCGCGCAAGCAGGCGACAGCCTCAACGTGACTTTCCTGATGGGCGCCAAAGGAGAAGGCAGCCTTGCCAATGACCCGCGTTATCTCGCGGCGCGTGAAGGCACCTTCGCGAACGGTTCCGTCATGTTCGGTTATCTGCAATGGAACGATGTCCTCGAGACGGTCCTGAAGGGGCTTTCCTTTGAGGCACCCATGTTCCACGCACCCGCACAGCGTTTCTACGATCGTGCGCTGAAGCCTCTCGAGTCGATGGCACTTGCCACCGGTTGGAACGAGCAAGGAACGTTCACCAACATTCGCATCGCCATGAACGGCGATGGCGATGGTCTTTACGCGACTGGCCCTGCCGACATGGATCTACTGAAGTACGTTCCTTCGGATGCGACCAGCTTCTTCGTCAAGTCGGACCCAACTGGTTTCGGTCCTTTCCTGATGGAGACCATGGATGATTTCCTTTCCGTCGAGGTCGACGGCATGGTGTTGAAGGATGCCGTGGCAATGGAAGCACCTGAAGTGCACACCTGGTTGTTCGGCGACAAGCGTCCTGAGCTGGATGCCGCAATCGCTGGCTTCGGTTCGCGCAGCTTCGGTTATGGCACTTCCGGCGGCGTCTCTTCCGAGAGCCTCATGTTCCAAGAGCTCACCGATGGCGCGGCTGTCAGCAACATGCTGACCCAACTCATGCCACGCTTCCGTGAACTGCTGGACATGAATCACGCTCCAGTGCGCCTCGACATGAAGCGCGTGAAGAAGCGCGTGAAGGCCGAAGACGGTTCGATCAGCAATGTCGCTGGTCCTGCTTACTACATGGTGGAGTTCGCATTCTTGGATGAGCTTCCTCCTCAGATGAGTTCTCTTACCAGTTCTTTCCAACCGACCTTCGGTGTGACGGAAGATGGTTGGCTCGTGTTCTCGATGTCGAAGGCGTCGGTCCGCCGTCTCCTGATGAACGGCCTCGAGGTTCCCGAAGAGAACATCAAGACCAACCCTGATGTGGAAGGCTTCCTGAGTCGTGTGCCGGCTGGCGTGTCCGCGATGGAGTGGAGCGATCCTCGTCCTGGCGTGGACCAGGCTGCAGGGCTTGCACTTGGACTTCTGCCGATGGGTCTTTCCGCCATGAAGGGTCAGGTTGACCTTCCCTTCGAAGCCGAGAAGATTCCTTCCGCCGATCTGTTCACGCGTTACTTGCGTCCCTCCGAAGCCATCGCTTGGATGGGAGAAGGCGAAACCATGTACAAGCACGTCGGTAGCTTTGGTCTTGCAGACATGTTCACCGCCGCTGGTGCATGCGCAGCCATCGCTCCTCCGATCGGCATGATGTTCGCCATGCAAGGCGATGTCATGATGGAGCCGACCGAGTACTCCGATGAAGAGGAGTTCTAGATCCACTTGAGGCTTCGGCCCAAGAAACTACCGGCGCTCCTGGCCTTGTTGCTGGGAGCGCCGCTCCTTGTTTGCGACGCAACTGCGCAACAGGATGTCCGCGTTCGTCAACGCAAAGTTGCAACCCCCGCAGAGATCGGTCTGGTCGAGCAAGGCCAGACCAAGCACTTCCGTTGGAGTGCCCCAGATAGTGAAGTCGCCTTAGCCCGTCCCTTGATGGAGCAGGCCGAGGCGGACCTTGAGGCCATCGTCGTCTGGCTCGGTTTGCCAGATCCTCCGAAGGGTGATCTGCTGTGGGTCAAATCGCGCGACGACCTTCAGGAAATCCTCGACTTCCGCGCGGCCTCTTGGTTCGCGGCGGTCACCCAGCCACACAGCAACCGCATCGTCATGGTGATCGATGCAGCGCAAGGGCAGGAGCAACTGCAGAAGACCTTGCGTCATGAGTTGGTGCATTGGGCGATGCAGTCCCTGGGGCCTACCCAATGGGCACGTCTGCCAGCATGGGCTCACGAAGGCGTGGCCGAAGTCTGGGCAGAACAGAAACTCCTCAGTGGTATGGAAGTGCCACTCGCGTGGCCGGCCTTTCGCGATGAGTTGCCCTACCTCGGAGACTTCCGCGATGGTTTTGACAGCGAGCCTTACAGCGCAGCTCAAGGCTATGCCATCGCGCATGCCTTCTTCGCTCGTCTGCAACGCATCCATGGCGACGATTTCATGGCGCGTCTCATGCAGGAGTTGCATGCAGGACGCAGCCTGGAGCAGGCACTGATCACGTTGACAGGCCTCAGCACCATCCAACTGGAACAGGATCTGCGCACCGAACTCAGTTCGCTGAGCCGTCTGCTGGGGGATATGTACCCGCAGTTCTTCCTGATCGTGACCCTGATCCTGCTGATTGGTTTTCCTTTTGCTATGCGGCGCCGCCGCGAAAAGCGGCGTGAGTTCGAGCGGCAGTGGGGTTGGGGCGAACCAAGCACGGAATCCGAGGAAGGCCTCGACGCAGACGATGGGGAAGTGGACGATAGGTGGCTGAACCAGCCCTAACCCTTCGTGAGCCGCTCCTCCTCCCGTCGCCGTTGGACCCGACGCCTGAGTAACTACCTGGCGCGGGTGCTTGGCCCGACTTTGTTTCGGTGCCTGGCGAAGACCTGGCGTGTGCGTTTTCTCAACCCCGAGTTGCGCGACGCCCTCCACGAAGCCGGCACGCCACCGGTCATCGGATTCTGGCACCAACAGATTCCAGCAGGCATCGGTTCTCACCGCGGTTATCCAGTGCGCGTGTTGGTCAGCCTCAACCGGGATGGCGAGATGATCGCAGACATCGCCCGCCGCCTCGGCTTCGACACCATCCGCGGATCCTCCTCGCGAGGTGCATCAGAAGCCGTGCGCGAGATGTTGAAGGTCGCGAAGGGCCCAGAGGCCATAGCCTTCACGCCGGATGGACCGCGCGGCCCACTGCATAGCGTGGCACCAGGAGTGGTCTTTTTGGCTGCCGCGAGCCGTCGTCCATTGATGGCGATTGGATTTGCGGCCTCGCGATACTGGCAAGCGGGATCATGGGACAAGATGGTGATTCCCAAGCCTTTCGCCAAGGTCATCGTCGCCTATGATTGCGCGCTCGGAATCCCCGATCGCGCTGCCGCGAAGGAAGGGGATTCGCAGGAACAGGTTCGCGTCGGTCTGAAGGAGAGCCTCGATCGCGCGGAAGCCATGGCCCAAAAGGCTTTGCAGGAATAACTCCATGAGTGCCGCCACCCACGTCTTCCTCCTCAACCCGCAAGAGGGCAAGCGTCTTTCGGATGCTCTGCATGCCGCGAGTTATGAGTTTCGTACGCTGCAACATGCGCAGTTCCAAGCGCGCGGCGAAGGGGTGGTCGTTAGTCTCTATAAGAGTGGCAAACTCGTGGTGCAGGGCAAGGATGCCGATGGGTGGAACCTCCGTTACCTTGATGGCAAGGCACCAAAGTTGTCGAAGGGTGGCAGTGCTGGGAAAGAAGAGGGGAGCGCGAAATCCAAGACCGACAAGGCCTCCAAGGGTTGGCCGACGGCCGCCGACAGCATCGGTTCCGATGAAGCAGGCAAGGGCGATACCTTCGGGCCACTCGTCGTTGCGGCGGTTGCGGTGTCGGCCGAACAGGAAGAAGAGCTTCGCTCCACGCGTATCGCCGACTCGAAGTCGATGGACGATACGCGCATTCGCATCGTCGCGCCTTGGGTTCGCGAGCATTGCGCTTTTGAACTGCATTGTTTGATGCCGGGCACCTACAACCAGGCGTGGCAGGATGCTGGGAGGAACGTCAACACCTTGATGACGGAGCTGCACCTGCAATGCCATCGCGCCTTGCACGAACGCACCGGATACCGCATCGGTGTGGTCGATCGTTTTTCGCCTTCGAGTCCGGTGAAGAAGCGTCTTGCAGCGGCGGCCCCGGAGATGGAAATCACCGAAGCACCACGGGCCGAAGCGCATCTTGCAGTGGCGGCGGCGTCGGTGGTGGCGCGCGAGACATTCTTGAAAGGCATGGATGCTTTGAGTCAGGAATGGGGCCTCGACATTCCGCGCGGCAGTGGCGCACCCGTGCCACGCGCTCTCGGACGATTCCTACAGATCCACGGCGCCGGCCCTCTTGGCCAAGTCGCCAAACTTCATTTCAAGAACGTGCAGGATTACCTCGCACGCAACGGTTACTGATGGACCAGAACGCAGATTCGAAAGGCCAACTTCCTCACAAGGCCCATGGTGGTGCCGAGCGCCCCTTCTTGCCTTTGGCGATTAAGGTTCTCACGGTTTCCGATTCGCGCACCCTAGAGACCGATAAGTCGGGGGCGTTCCTGCAGACTTCCTGTGAAGGAGCTGGCCATAAGGTGCTGCAGCGTGAAGTTCATCCGGACGAAGCCTCGATCCTGCAACAGAAAGTGCGTGATTGGTGTTCGGAGGAAGAGGTGGATGTCGTCCTCGTCACCGGTGGCACGGGCGTCACGCGACGGGATGTATCCCCGGAAGCCATCGAGCCGCTTTATGACAAGCCGCTTCATGGTTTCGGAGAGTTGTTTCGCCACCTGAGTTATGCGGAGATCGGCACTTCCTGCATTCAATCCCGCGCCTCGGCAGGATTGGTTGGGCGCACCTTGGTGTTCTTGATGCCGGGGTCCACCGGTGCATGCCGCCTTGCGCTGGAAGACATCATCCTGCCGCAGTTGGATGCTCGCACGCGGCCTTGTTCCTTCGCGGAACTGCGCGACTCGCTCTAAGCCTTGTCACCAGAACCGTCGTCTTCGTCTTCTTCGACGGACGGCTCGAACTTCGGCGGCACATCATCGCGTGACACGGCCTGTGGCGGAGTCTTGCGCTTGGGTGGAGCCTTTTCCGCCGATTCGACATCGGGATCGGTGCCGGCGCTGGCTTCCGACGCTTCCGCGGGTTCGGTCTTCGCATCCGCTACCGGCTCATCCTTGCCCGGGCCGGCGAAGGGATCGAGATCCTTCTTCCAGTCATAAGGCGAGACGCGAAAATCATTCGCCTCCCGTGCGAGGTCGTCGGTTTCGCGCTTGATGTCGCGGACGGCTTCATCGAACCCGGTTTCGCGCTTCAACTCATTGAGCGAGCGGCGCAATCCGAACCATACCTTTCCAGCCTCCCGCATGACTTGCGGTAGCCGACCGCCGAACAGGAGCAGTCCGACGAAGGCGGCGAGGATCAACTCGGAGGTACCGATGAAGGCAATCATCACTGGAACCGTAGTTTAGCCAAGTCTCGACTTCCGTAGTTGTCGGAGAAGAAGCGCGGGCTGATGTTGAAGTAGATGCCGCTCTCGCCAGTCGCCTGAGAGCGTTGGTATCCGAACTCGAAGAGGAAATCGTGGCCGTAATGCTGGGCTGCCCACGCGGAGCGCAGCCCGGCCTCGCCGTCGAAGTTCTCGGACTGCCGGAATCCGACCGCCCACTCTTCACTGAAACGCACCCCGCCAAACAAGGAGCCGATCGCGACATCATCGTTGGTGCGATTGACCTCGTAGTAATCGGCGCCGTAGTAGAGGCTGTTGTCCGGGCGGACGACGATGCGCGTGAAGATCTCTTCGGTCTCGGCGCGATCGAAGTCATGACGCAGGCGCGCATCCCAACGAATGCCATCGAGGGACTCGGTGTAACTTCCCGGAGTCCAGGTGACGCGGACTTCCGCTGGGCCAATGCCAGCCTCTTGCGGGCCGCGCGGGAAAGGCGCGATCGGGGATTCCAGCAGATCGGTGCCGTCGCTGTACCAAGGCAGCAACAGGTTCACATCCAACCAAGGACTGGTGGAATCCGGCGCGTAGAAGAACTGACGCAGAGAGAACTCCATCACCTCGCCATCCGACAACAGGTCGTGGCCGTCGAAGTCGATCAAGGGACCATTGGCTTCGCGGTTGGCGATGCGCGAACGGAAACGCAGTTGCGGCAAGACGCGATGGCGCCAGCCGTCGGAGAAACGTTTCTCCATCACCACGCCCGTTTCGAGGAAGGTCTCGGTGTGGAGCTGTTCATCCTGCTCCGCGAGGGCGGTGCTGTCTTCCCAAAGCGAACCGGTGAGGCGCACGCCAGGGCGCAGGAAGAAACCACCGACATCCATCGGTACAGCGGCTTCCGACCAGAAACGTCCGCGCGTGCGCGAGATCGAAGGCAGGCTAGTGAACGTGCGCTTCCGACTGGCGACCAGGTTGCGATCGCGCAGACGGAACTGTCCGACCTCTGCACCCCAGGAAAAGTTCAGCGGACTACTGCCATCCGCGTTGCCAAGCCCACCCGTTGGCAGGTCGGCGAGGGTGGAGGAGTAGGCATCGAAGCTGAGGGCGGGGAGGACGTCGAGCGACTGCGGTGCGGCAGTGGGTGGCTTGCCGAAGCCTTCGATGGGCGTGAAGCCGACATCATCCAATCGATAGACGGCAGCTGCGTCGAAGAAGCTGTCGATGCCACGGCGTCGGAGGTAGAGCTCAGACTCGGCGTTGTCGTTATCCACCCACTCCTTCTGGAAGAACTCGGGATCGACGAGGGCATCGGAGGTCAGTGCGAGGTTTGCATCCAACCACCACTGCTCATCCAAGAACCAACGGTTGTACCAACGCAGACGATCGCGACTGTCATCCGGCCGCGCCAGACTTCGACGCAAGGCATGGCGATCCGGGCCTTCATCATTCAGATGAAAGAGGTCGAGCTGCCCCTCATAGTTCGGAGTGTTCGCGGTAAACCGCAACTCCAAGGGCCAACCACGGTCGGTGCTATAGGTCGGCTCGAATACCCAGTCGAGCATGCTCCGCCCTTCATCCCAACTCTGACGCCCGCCGAAACGCGGCGTGATGGCATTGCCAAGGCGTCGGCTGGAGCGGAAAACGATGCCGCGGAATCCAAGGAAGTTACTGCCGGCACTGAAGTCCGGAGTCGGTACCGGAATCAAGGGAATGCCGCCAAGCTCCAACCATCCGCCCGATGGATGCCAGATGAACTCTCCATCTTCCTTCGGCTCCGCGATGAGTTCATCGAAGAACACGTTGTAGTGCGGTGGACGATCGAGGCAGGTGGAGATCGCTGCATTCAAGGCAACAAGACTGCCGTCTGGGTTCTCGCTGACTTCGGTTGCCGTGACGCGCAACGGCCAACCATTCGGACCACCCATGCCGGGCGGTAGATCCAAGACGATATCCGTCGCGAGACTACGACCTTCCGCCGGCCAGTCCTGCAGGCGCTCGCAACGCAACTCCATCTCCTGGCCGAAGATCTCCACGTGACCATCCAGTCGAATCTCGCGGATCAACCGATCGTCTTCCGGCAAACCCAAAGCGGTTAGCACTTTGCGAGACCAAAGCCCACGGAACACGGGAGAGGGCGGGCCATCTTGGGCAGCAACTTCGGAACCGGAGTCAGCGCCAGCGCCTTGTGTGCCGGCATCACCTTCTACCGCCACATCATCCTCCGCCGATTCGATTCCCAACAACGCGCGATAGGCCGCACCATCGAACCAAATCGTCACGCGGTCGGCGCGCACTTCTAGACCAGGCGAAGTGAGGTGCAACTCGGTGATGCGATAAACCATCGCATCGCCTTCTTCCGCGCTTTCGATACTACGCGTTTGCACCTGCGTGCCTTCCTGTGGATCGGAAGGTGCCGGCTCCTGCGCAAAAGCGAGAGCAAGACAGAGGGCGGTCAGCATCAGGGAGATTCGAAGCGGGCACCGCGGGATTCGAAACGCCCGGAATCGAGGTGGTAGCGCAACCATTCCCCGACGGCGGTGCGTCCGTCCTCGGCCCGCAGTGTTGCGGGGAGGGCGTCGGTGCCGATGGAGGTGATGGTATCGACGCGGGTGTCCACTTCGAGGTGCGGACCCTTGGCGAACATGTTGTCGCGGCCAAGTTGGGCATCCTCCTCGAGCACGAGGAAATCACCCTCGGCATAGCGGGTCCAATCGATGCGTCGGGCGGAACCGGTGACGCCATCCGCCTGGAAGCGTGCCTCACCCAGGGCCCAACCGCTGGTCTCGCCAAGCTCAATCTGGTCGCCCCAAAGTTCGGAAGCCTGCTCGGCGTCGGGCTGCTGGAAGGAGAGATAACCTTTCTCCTGAATCGCCAGCCGCTCACTATGCAGCCAACGAATATCCACGCCGCGCGCGGCAAAGCGTCGGCCATCGGTGAGCGTGCCCTCCAGGAAAGCGGTCCGGGTGTTGCGGGTCTCATCCAGGCCCTCGGCCAGAAGCTGTAACTCCTGATCCATCTGCCAGGTCGCGCGACTGCCGGCGCCAACCAGAGCGCCACTACAGCGGACGTCATCCCGTAACTCCCAAGTCCCCGTCTCTGCGAACTGCAGGATCCGACGTGCTCGGATGGTCACGGTTTCCCCGGCCAGCCCCAAGCTCTCCGCCGGGACGTCAATCCGCGGCTCACCTTCGATCGTGACCTGCAGACCATCCCAGGTCATGCGCCCACAATCCAGATGCACCGGCGTTTCTCCGATCGACGCCGATCCCGTCACCCGTTTGCCGCTGGTGACATCCTCCGACAACCGGAAACTCTTGTCGCCGGTCTGCTCCAACTGCGCACCCCGCAGCTGACGCCCCTGATGCTCCACGAACAAGTTGCCATCGGCGTTGGTTCGACGCACCTGTGGATCCGAAGCCGAACGCCCTTTCTCCAGACGCGAATCCAGATGATCCCCGGAAGCACGCAAGGGTTGTTCATCCACCGTTGCGAGTAGTTCGAAGCCGGCATGGGTGTACACATGTCCTTTCTCATCGAACAGAATCTCAGGACTGCGCACCCACTCGATCTGCCCTTCCTTCGGACGAATCTCAGCCGCACCCGATAACTTCCAGTTGCCCTGGCGGTCGGTGTGCAATAGATCGGCCATCGCGATGCCTTCTTCACCCGCTGCCATCACATTGCCGCCGGCACGCCATTGGGTGGGGCTCAGTTCGGCCCAATCACCACTCAACAAGCCACGCTGATGCTTGGCCATGATGTTCTTCTCCAAGCGCAACATCTCATTCTTCGGCGTGAAGCGGGCAAGTCCATCCGCCGAGGCCCAGTCGAAGGAATCATCCAGAGGTTGCACCTCCACCTTGCCGTACACCGTGAGGTGACTCAAGGCGCCATCCTCCGACCACACCACGACCGAATCGGCACCTTGCATCGCCAAGCTGCTGCCACGCCAATCGGTGGGACCTTCCGCATGCGCTTCCGCCGGACGCCAACTGCCATCGCCATCCGGAAGCAGATGCAGCGTCATGTCGCGAGTGAGGAGTGTGCCGGGCATGGCCGAATCTGCTGGGAACAAGGTGCGCACCATCTTGTCGGCGTGGAACTCCAAGCGATAACCACCATCGTCACTGGGAGCAAAGGAACCCGGTCCATCGCTGGAACCCTTATAGGTAGAGCCATCGGCGCTCTTGATCGACCACGAAAGCACCCCATCCAAAGGTTGGAACTCCACGCGTGAAGTGGCGGGGTCGAAGAAGATGTCGGCACCTTCCAGGCGTAGGTCGCCCGAGACCAAAAGGAATGGACCGCGCCCAAAGACCTGATCGGTGGCGGGATCCAAATCCGCGTGCGTGGTTTCGATCCGCAACGCGCGCCCCTCATGGAAGTCGGGCATTTCGAAGACCGGGTCTTCGAGCTGCCAAAGCCGCTCCATATCAAAAGCGAAACGCGCCTGGTCCTGCACCAAAGGGATCCACGTGTTCGGCGAATTCACCGAAAAACGACTCTTCGAGGCCGCCAGCGTTTGGATGCTCGCATCCACCAGCTGCATGCCCTCCGACAAGGGTTCCGGATCACGACCGACCACCTTGTAGCTCGGCTTCGTGACCGTGCTGCCATCCGCCTGCGGAAAACGTTTCTCCGCTTCCATCTCGACCGAACCCTGAAAGGAGATCTCAGTCCAACCCAAACCCCGCAGACGCTGACGGAATCCAGGCGGGGGTGTTTCGCTTCCAGCACCAATCGATGCCGACGCTGCAGCATGGCGTTGCAGGTCGACGGCCACGAATGCGAGGGTCAGGCTCGCACCCGCAATGCCGATGAGGCGAAGTCCGCGGTTCAAGGAATCTGGACGTTGGCGCGCGCGGCGAGGAACAGGTTGCAGGTCTCGCGCAGGCAGCCATGACCGGCGGCGGCTCGCGTTACCCAATCGGCGCGTTGACGCACCTCACTCACTGCGGAAGGAGGTGCAAAACTCAATCCCGATTCGCGGAACATGGCGAGATCGGGAAGGTCGTCGCCGATCGCCGCGACTTGCTCCTTCTTCAATCCCCGCTCTTCCATGAGTTGCCGAATCAAAGGCCCCTTGTCGAAGGAACCCATGAACATGGTCTCGATGCCGAGACGTCGGGCGCGATGTTCGACGGCGGGATTCTTGCGCCCACTGATGATTGCGATTTCCAACCCAGAGCGCAGAAGTTGCACCACTCCAAGGCCGTCGTGCACGCTGAAGGTTGAGCTTTCGGTGCCGTCGGCGTGAACGGTGATGGAGCCATCGGTCCACACACCATCGACATCGGAAACGAACAGGCGCACTTCCGCGGCGCGCTTCAACAACACTTCGGGAAAGGTCACAGGCGTACCTCCAGTAGGTCTTGCACATCCACCAAGCCGACCACTTCACGGTTGACGGGATCCATCACAGGCATTTGATCCACATGACTATCCTTAAAGAGGCGCAACACCTCGCCGACCAGTTGGTCTTGGGTTACGCATCTTGGATCCGCTCCCATGTGAGGATCGATGGCATCTTCTAAGGGTAGGGCACCCGCTTCCACCATCCGACGCAAGTCGCCATCGGTGAAGATGCCCAAAAGATGACGCTCCCGATCGACGATCAAGGCCGCGCCCGGACGCCCTGGGGTCTGCGTCATCACGCGCAAAGTTTCGCGTACGGTTTGCCCGCTTTGCACCAAGGGCAACTGCTCCCCCCGACGCATCATTTCGCCGACCTTCATCAGCGATTTGCCGAGCGAACCGGCGGGATGGAAGCGTGCGAACTCCTCGCGCGTGAAATCGCGGCTTTCGAGCACGGCCATCGCCAGTGCATCACCCAAGGCCAGCATCTTGGTGGTGCTGACGGTGGGAGCCAGGCCTAGCGGACAAGCTTCCGGCGCTTCACCGAGTTCCAACACCAGATCGGCGTGGGATCCGAGCGGGGAATCGGCCGAGGTGCACATGGCCAGAACCTTGGCGCCGATGGCCTTCACCGCCGGCAGCAGCTGGACCACTTCGCGGGTGGAGCCACTCTTCGACAGCGCGAGCAGGACATCTTCCGGCCGCAGTCGCCCCAAATCCCCGTG
>JBMYYH010000006.1:0-57362 GCA_049609225.1 Planctomycetota bacterium
GCACTTAGCCTCCTACTGATTGGCGCCTGCGCCAGTCCGAACACACCCGATCCGGGTGGGGTGAGTGGTCTTCATCAGGGGGGGCAAGTCAAGGTCGTCACTACTCCGACCAACTATGTGGAGTGGCTCGATACCCTGCCGATGGTCGAAGGCGAGGCGAGCAAGCCTTTCCAGGCCGATTTTCATGGCAAGTTGACTTTCGATGTCCTCGAAGAGGATGTCTCGCTGGATATTCAGATGAGTGGTCGGATCGAATATGCCGACCTGCGCCACTTCCGCGAGCGCATTGACCTGCGCCTGGATTTGGGTGCCATTGACGCAGACATCCCGGATGTTCCCGTCAACCTCACCGTTCTGATCAGTGCAGATGGTGAGAAGCTCTATGTCGAGCCGATCCTGGAAGAAAGTTGGTTGCTCGAGATGCTGCGGCAAAGTCCTGCGGCTGGTCTCGAGACACAGGCCTACACCCTCGACCTGGATCTCTTCGAGCAGATGTTCGAGGTCTACTGGACCTTCCTCGAGGAGAGCGACATCGACATGGATACGATCCTTCCGGAAGGGGTCACCATGGAAGAGTTCTTCGCACAGGGTCTGAACCCTGCTGCGTGGGCACGTCTCTACTTGATGACCGCCGATATCGAGACCTTCCGCATCGATAGCGGTGAAGTCCATGTCACCGCGAAGCTGCGGGATCACTGGTTGACCGGCATGGTCGCGATGGAGGATCCGCAGGCTGCGGCCGTGATGGATGACTTCACTTACGATATGTCATTTGACCGTCGCACCGGCATTCCCACCAGCATGGGAATGACCATGGAGATCGAGGAAGAAGTTCAGATGGAAATGGTCATCGACTTCAAGCAATTCCTGATCGGCGACAACATCTTCGCCCCGAACCATTTCCAGCGCACTCAAGCCATGCGGCGCACCGAGTTCCCGATGGACATCTTCGTCCAGATGGCCCTGAGCGCGATGCAGGGACAGATGCACGAAGACGATGAAGACATTCCGTTCTAGCCTCCTGCGCAGTTGCGCGTTCTTGCCTTTGGCGCTCCTTTGCGGCGCCTGCTCCGATTCCGCAAAGAACGGCTCCGGTAACGTCGAGCCCTCTGCGGCGGAAGTCGCGTCGGACCGTGAGGTCGAGGAACGTACCGCGGAAGATTGGCTGGCCTTGGCAAGAGAAGCAGCCACGCGTCCGCGCTCCACCGCCTTCACTTTGCAGCCCGGATCCGCGCAGGTGCAGACGGGCACCAGCAGTTTCGAAGACGCGCAACACTTCCACGTCGAGACGCACACGGAGTTGATGCGGTCGCGTCCCGATACGCCGATGGAGATTACGCCCATCACCATCCGCATGGCTTGCGATGGGGAAGAGCTGCGCATTCACCTTCCCGCAGGGGCCGCTGGCCGTGAGACCATGATGCTGTTGCCGGCGAAACGCTTGCAGGAGCTCCCGCAGACGTCGCCCGGATTCACTTTGGAGCAACTGGATCCGCTGCATTTCCTGGCCTCCGTCTTGGACCGCTTCACGGTCCAATCGATGGAGTGGAAAGGCGAGCACCAAGTCCTGCTGGTCGGCTCGATGCCCGGCGGCAGCATCGCTGATTTCGGAATGGGCGCCACCAACATCGTCGACGTCAACGCCACTACGACCTTGTTGGTCGATACCCAAACCCAATGGGTAGTCGCGCTCGCCATCAACCCCGCAGAGTTGCGCGACGGCAGTCTCGAACTCAGCCTCCCCGGGCTGGAAGCTCCTTCTATCGACCCCTCGGGCTGGACCCTTGCGCTTCCCGACGGAATTGCCACGATGGACCTGGCATCCTCCCTCCCCACATTGCCCCTGCAACAAGATTGAACATGCGTCTGCTCCCCACCCTCGCCGTTTCCCTTCTCGTCCTCGGTCAGGCCCAAGGCCAAGATCAGAACTATGGCATCGCCGTCAGCAAGACCGGTGAAGAGGCATCCGAAGCCTTCCACGCGTGGATCGGTTCACGTGACATGAAGCCGCAGTACCCGGCGCAGATCCATATCACTTTCGACATGGAAATGGACATGGGCATGAGCGGCGAGGATCCATTCATGGACATGGACTTTGAGATGGATACCCGCCTGCTCATCGAGTCCCCAGAGGCCATGCGTAGTTGGGGCCAGATCGACCTCGCAGTCAAAGCCGATGCCAACAACGAGTTCGACGGCGAGTTTGATTTCCAGTTCGCTTCCGATGACACCGGCATGCGCTTCCTTCTGGATGACCATGGCGCGATTCAAGAGAAGCTGGGCATGGATATCCCCAAGGCCTATTCCCTTTCCGCCGACCGCGGCAAGATCTTCATGGACGCCTACGCCAAGTCGGTCGTCGAGATGATCAACGTCGTCACGCCCGAAGGCCATGAGCCCATCGCTGCGCTCGAGAACGGCGTGATCGGTCTGTTCCATCCCATCTCCATGACGTACATGATGGCCAACTACCCAGGCCTCAAGATCGTGGGCTGGGGGGTGAAGGATGGCAAAGTGTTGCTGCAGACCCAAGCCGACTTCGAGATGCTGGAGGAGATCATGCCGCAGGAGATGATTCCCTTCGACATGAATGAGTTCCGCGACATCGTTTACACCATGGTGATGGACCATGAAAGCGGTGCACTGCTCGAGTACAGCATTGATCTCGAAATACCCATGGACTCCTCCATGATGGATGAGGATCTCGGCTTCTCTGGCAACATCGGATTCAAGATGAGCATGCGCGCGGAACCTGCATCCGCCAGCGCACCAAGCGTCTCCTTGCCGGACGCCAGCTTGGTCATGGACCTGGACGGCCCTTTCGACATGTACTGGCCTATGGTCCAAACCATGCTCGAAATGCAGGCCAGCCAGTTCGAGAGCATGAAAGGCGAACAGGATTCGAACGACGACTTCGATTTCTAAAACTTGCCGGATGAGAGGGGATGCCTAGAATCCTCCTCATCATGCGCCTTATCGCAACGTTGACCCTTCTCCTGGGTGCCGCCAATTCCGTGGCTGCCCAGGAGACCCATCTTGGCATCCCAGTCGAGAAGACCGGCCCGGAGGCCCAAGCTGCCTACGATGCTTGGTTGCCCGAGACCGCGACGAACTGGGAATACCCGGCCCAGGTTCATCTTGAAGCTCATATGGAGATGGAAATGGGAATGGATATGGGCGAGGAAGTGGAGAACATGCATGTCGAGATCGGCTTCATGTTTGAAGTCCTCCATGACAGCCCTGAGGAGATGCGCAGTTGGGGCAATGGCATGGTGATCGTCGATGGCTTGGGATTCGACTTGAACTGGACCTTCGAGTTTCAGCTGGAGTCCAAGGCCGAGGGCGCACGCATGTCGTTCAAGGACAACCGCGCCTTGAGCCAGGAAATGAATTTCCACCTGCCTAGTGCTTACACCCTTTCGGCGGACCGAGTCGAAAAGGCGGTAAAAGGGATCCACGAGCTCACGTACTCTTCGCTGGATTCCCTCAGCGTTAATCCGTTTCCGCCGTTGGAAGAAGAGCATGGGGTTTTCGGCATGTATCACCCTGCGGTCATCACTCGTCTGATTGCGACTTACCCAACCTCACGCGTCGTCGGGTGGGGAAGTAAAGATGGCCAGGTCCTGGTTCAGACCAAGCCCGACTTCAGCATCCTCGATCAGTCGGAGATCGATGCTGCAGGCGAAGCTGGTCAGGCCGTCTTGGATGCTCTTGCCGATGTGACCTACACCATCTCCTTAGAGGAGAAGACCGGTTCGATGGTTGCTTATGGCGTAGAGGAATCCATTCCCATGGACGCTTTCTTCCCAGCAGAGGGAGGCCTCACCGGCAAGTTGACCATGATGATGGCCATGAAGCGCGTACCGGTGTCCGCGGATGCGCCGGTCGTGACCTTCCCGGAGGACGAAACGGTTCTCGACTGCAATGTACCCTTTGATAAGTACTGGGGCATGCTCGAGATGGTCATTGAACTTCAGGAGGCTCAGTTAGAGGCTGCCGAAGATCAGGCCGAATCCGACGAAGACTTCGACTTCTAAGCCGAGGCCCAGTCGCGGATTGCAGGCTCTACCGCTTGCCACCAACGTACTGCCACGCGTCGCCAAGTGAACTGGGCGGAGCGTGCGCGGCCGAGTGCGGAGAGTTCTTGGCGCAGCGGTCCGTCTTCCGAAAGGCGGAACAGTTGCTTCGCGATCGACTCATCGTCGGCCGGATCGCAATAGAGCGCTGCATCGCCGCAGACTTCCGGCAGGGAAGTGGTGTCGCTTGAGATCACTGGGCAACCCAGCAACATCGCTTCTCCTGGCGGCAATCCCCAACCTTCATAGAAGGAGGGATAAACGAAGCCAAGCGCGTGCTCATACAAGGCGCGCAGTTCCCCATCGGAGACCCTGCCGACATGGATGGCATTCTCCGGCAGGCTCTCCAGCCCCTCGCCCTCGAAGACCTTGGGGTTGGTGCCGCCGGCAATCACCAACGGTGCCTTCACGTCCGCCAACTTCATCGCTCGCAAGATGGCGGCGAAGTTCTTGTTCGGATTAAGACTGCTGACGGCAAGTAGGAAGCCGTCGCGCGGAAGATCATGCTTCTGGAGCAGACCTTCATCCGGTTCGATGCGCAACACATGCTCGTGCCCGGCGCCCGTCACCGTGATCTTCTCTTGCGGGATGTCGAGCAGACGATGCATCTCGCGCGCGGTGCTGTCGGATAGCGCACACAAGGACTTCGCACGGCGTGCAGCACGCGGCAGGATGTAGCCGTAAAGCTTGTTGAAGGTCGCGGTATGTGTTTCGGGGCGAGCCAGTGGTTGCAGATCCTGGATCTGGACCGACATCGCCTTATGCCGCACCGGCGCGGTGTTCTTGAGGTTGATCAGGAATCCTTTTGCGCGCATCGGCAGGATCACCTGCTCCCAAAGATGCGACTTCAATGGCCCACCGACCTTCAGGTGCAGATGCCGATACTCCGGCATGTCCTCCGGTGACTCCGGGCTCAACAATGTGAAGTGGAAGGCGTCGGCATCGATGAGGCCTTCTTCGAGCATCGCATCGAATTCACGCAGAAGCTCGCGGCCCCAACGTTGCAATCCCGTGAGCGGCTCCGCGAGGAACCGCGCATTGAGGAATACCGGAATAGGCTTGGCCATGCGGACGCGTTCCTACTCCTGTTCCGGAGGTGCCGCCGCCAGGATGCGATCCTGCATCTCGCGCACCGCCTGATCCAAACCGACGTAAACCGAACGGCAAAGGATCGCATAACCGATGTTCAACTCTTCCACATGCGGCAACAGCGCGATCGGCAGGACGTTGTCGTAATCCAACCCATGCCCAGCATTGATGCGCAGGCCCAACTCATGCGCATAGTTCGCTGCCGTCTCCAAGCGACGCAACTCATTCTCGCGTTCCTTGCCTTTGGCATTGGCGTAACTACCCGTGTGCAGTTCGACCAGATCGGCGCCGGCACGTGCGGCAGACTCCAACGCATCGGGCGCCGGATCGACGAACAAGCTGACCTCAATGCCTGCTTCCTTCAGTTGCGGAATGCCCGCAGCCAACGACTCCTCATACGCGACGGCATCCAAACCGCCTTCGGTCGTGAGCTCTTCGCGTTTTTCCGGAACGATGCAGACCTGCTCCGGTTTGATCTCGAGCGCGAAGGCGAGCATCTCCTCGGTCCAAGCCATCTCAAGGTTGAGCAGGGTCTTGACCGTTTCGCGCAGGATGCGCACATCGCGCTCCTGAATGTGACGACGATCCTCGCGCAGATGCACAGTGATGCCGTTGGCGCCGGCCAGCTCGCAGATGCCTGCAGCCAGGACCGGATCCGGATCGTTGGAAAGGCGTGCCTGTCGCAAAGTGGCGACATGGTCGATGTTGACGTGGAGACGCGGCATGGCGCGCGTATTCTACGTCTTCCATGCTGCGCATCACTGCCGGAGAGCACCGCGGCCGCAAGTTGAAGGTCCCGAAGGTCGAAGCCACCCGCCCCTTGGTGGAGCGGGCGCGTGAGGGCCTGTTCAATCACCTTCAGGAGGCCGTTCACGATGCCGTGGTCTGGGATATCTATGCGGGTAGCGGCATTCTTGGCCTCGAAGCCCTGTCGCGGGGTGCCGGCGCGGTCCTGGCGGTGGAATTCAGCCGTGATGCGGTGCGTCAGATCGAGGAAAACGCGGCTCTCTTACGGGTGGAGGATCGCCATCGCTGCCTCCGCGCCGATGTCTACCGCCTCCCGCAGATGCCCGGTCTAGGTCCGGCTCCGAATCTGCTGTTCTTCGATCCGCCCTATGATGATTTTCGCAAGGGGGGCAAACGGCGCGAGAAGGTGTGGCAGTTGTTCCTCGACCTGTCCCAGTTGGTAGCTCCCGGCGGCTGCGCTGTGGTGCACACGCCGCGCGGCATCCTGCAGGAGCACGAAATCGAAGGCTTGTCTGGCCTCGAGCGCCGCGACTACAGCAACACTTCCCTTTACTGGTGGCACCGACCCACCGATGCAAACGCTTAGCACCATGAAAGGCATTCAAGCAAAGCTCTGGAACGGGCGACGTTTCGCTACCGGTTGGATGACCTGGAAGGCGGGGCGCATCGATCGCATTTCCTTCGAGGCGCCCACTCGTTCGGTCCGCGCCGGTCTGCAGGATCTCGGGCAAAGCCGCATCGCACCGGGGTTCGTGGACACCTTGTTGCACGGCTTCGGCGGGATCGATTGTGGCGAAGGCAATGCCGCCCAACTCGACCGCATGAGTCGCGGACTTGCAGCCACCGGAGTCACCACGGCCTACGCCGGCTTCTATCCCTTGTCGTTGCCGCAACTGCGCAGCGCAGCGCGTCGGTGGAACACGTGGAAGACGCGCCGCGGCACTGCGCGCACCCGCTTCCCCGGTTGGCATCTGGAAGGACCCTTCCTGGCGCCGTCCAAGCGCGGCGCGTTGCCGCGCAAGGATCTGCAGAAGCCAAGTGCCCAAGCTGCACAGAAACTGATCACCGCTTGTGGCGGTTGGCTTTCGCTCTGCACCATCGCGCCCGAGCTCAAGGATGTCGCGGATGCGGCGGAAGTCTTGCGCAAGGCCAACGTGATGCCATCGATTGGCCACAGCGAGGCAACCCACCTCGACTGCACCGCGATGGCAGCGAATGGACCCGTCGCGATGACGCACCTCGGCAATGGCATGCCGCCCTTTCACGTGCGCGAACCCGGGCCATTGGGTTTCGCGATGGAGGGTTCGGCCGAACATGTCGCCGTGATTCCCGACATGATTCACGTCGCGCCGGAGACTTTGCAGCTTTGGGCGCGCAACAAGGCGATGAAGGGCAGTCTCATGGCTTGTTCGGATAACCTTTCTCACGCCGGTTTGCCCGCCGAAGACTTCAAGGCCGGTGGTCTGCGCTTGCGTCGCAGTGGAGCGGTGGCGGTGGATCGCAAGGATGCACTTGCAGGCACCCTCGATACCCTGCCCGAACTGCTGTTCCGCGCCCACCGCGATGGCTACCTCAGCTTGGCCGATGTGTTCCGCCTCGGCTGCACCAATCCCGGGCGTCTGGCCGGAGACTGCGGCAGTCTGGAGCAAGGCAAGCGCGCCGATTTCCTGGTGGTGGAGGAAGACCTCGGCGTCGGAGCGGTCTGGATCGGCGGACGTCGGGTGTAGGATTCAGCTGCTGGATTCTCGCAGCACACACCATGCCTCGCCCCAGTCCTCTCGAGACCGAACGTGCCAACATCGCAGCCTTGCTGCGGGACTGGCCGCCGGGTGCGATTGAGGAGGTGATGGCCGAGAGCCTGCGCATCTGGAATGCGGAGGACCTCAGTGAGCGCTTGGTGTGGTGTTGGAATCCGCGCCTACGCACCACCATCGGCCGCGCCTTGCTGGAGGAGGGCAAGCTCGAGCTCAACCCCTTGCTACTCGGACGTCACCCGGAGGAGATGCGCGGGGTGGTCATCCATGAGTTGGCGCATCTGGTCGTCACGGCGCGGCACGGCCTGTACGTCGCACCGCATGGGGAGGAGTGGAAGAACTTGATGCGTTTGGCGGGAGAATCGACCCGCGCGACGCATAACCTCGATGTCGAAGGCTTGCGTGCGGCACCGAGACGGCGTGCGCGGCGGCGCAGACGTCGTGGAGTGCGCGTCGTCTGGCGTCGGGCGAAGAAATCCTGAAGGGAAGAGCCTCCCTGTGGCAACATGGGGGTATGAATCCGGAATCACTGGCCGCGGAGCTGGAGTCGGCCTCGGAGCATATGGAATGGCTGCAGGCTTTGGCGGTGTCGATGGTTGCTGACCGTCACACGGCAGAGGATCTGGTGCAGCGTGCCTTGCAGGAAGCGAGTTGCAAACAGTCTTGGGAGCCCGGACGTTTGCGTTCATGGTTATCTGGCGTGGTGCGCAATCTTGCGAAACAGCATTTCCGCACGGAAAGTCGTCGTCGGGCGCGGGAACAACGCGTGGTGGAGCGTGCAGAGATACGGGCCAAGGGAATCCGCGATGCCGATGCGGTTCCTTTGCCGGAAGAGTTGGCGCAACAGGTGGAAGCGCAAAATTTGTTGTCGGGCGGGGTGATGGATCTGCCGGAGAAGTATCGGACCGTGATGCTGCAGTTCTATTACGGCGAGTGGTCGCAGAAGAAGATCGCCGACTTCCATGGCCTCAGCGTGCGCTCAGTGGAAACACGTCTGCGGCGCGGGCGGGAACAATTGCGCGAACGCTTGGAAGGGGAGTATGGCAAAGACAGTTGGGCACTCGGCCTGATGCCTCTCCTGTTGCGGATACCGCCGCCGCAGTTGCCACCGCCGATCACGGCCGCTGGAGCTGGAAGTGTGGGAACTGGATGGTGGACAAGCCTGGCCGCCGGCCTTGCCTTTTGTGGATGGCTGGCTTTGCCCAAGGCCGCGGATCCCGTCGAGCCGCCCGCATTGGCGCAGACCCCAGAGATCACTCCTCAACCCCAGGATCTGCTCACCGCAACACGCGCCATCGAACGCCAAGCGCAACCTACCGAAGGTCCAACACCGGAACCCCCAACACTCCTCTTGGATGACGACATCCTGCGCATCCAATGCCTCGAACGAGGGAGCGGCAAGACTCTGGCCGACCATCCCGTACGCCTGAGTTTCCTGCGCGAGTTGCATGCCAAAGAAACCATTGCGCCTTCCGATCCGCGTTACTTCTCACCCCGTGATCGAGTGTTCGTTCGCCTTGGCGACGGCCACACCCGTAGCGATGCCCAAGGGCTTGCCACCTTGGAGATGCCCGAAGGCACCACCATCCTTTACCTGACCGACGGCCTCCATAGCCCAACCCACAGTCGTGTGGCCTATGCGCGTGGTGGAATTGCCTTGCCGCGCCCGCCCGCCGCGATGCAACCTCTCCCACTCGAGTGCGTCCGACGCACCGGCAATGCCAGCGGTTATGTCTTGAATGCAGAAGGCCAGCCCATTGCCGACGCCGTGGTCGATGTCCTGCACTATGCGCCGCAGCTCGCTCTGCCGGCACCAACGCTCAGTGTCTTGACCGAGGCCGATGGTTCCTTCGACATTCCCAACATCGCCTGTGATCAAGGTGGTTTCTTGTTGCGCCCGCGTAAACCGGGCTATGCAACGACGCGGTCCTTGCGCATGGAACGCTACGCCGGTTTCGGAAAGGATTATCCCGGCATCTCCTTAACTTTAGAATCCGCACCGACGCCTCTGCAGGTTTCCGTGATGGACGCAGAAGGTCAGGCGTTGGCCGGTGCGCAAATCACCTTGACCGACCTGAAGCATGCGCAACTACCGCGTTATGAGTTTGGCGCCTATCTAGCCGCGGAATCCCCACAAGGCCGGAGTGATGAAGAAGGCACCTTCGCCATCCAAAACCGTCCGCAAGGACGATTGCGCCTGGAAGTCCGCCTGCCGGGATATCTCCCTTGGAGCGCCGAGGTGGAAGCCGGAGTGAACACGCAACGTGTATTCCTGAAACGCGGGGCAAGCTTGCAGTTGTTGCTGCAGCCCGAAAACGGCGGTGATCTCAGCGGCGCGATCGTCGGCTTGCATCAACAAAGTGGCTCCCGTTATCTAACCATCGGCAACGATGCCATCGCGCGTTTTCATGGTTTGCGCATCGGGGAAGACATCAGCATTACCGTCGTGCATCCCGATTTCGCGTTGGCAGGTTGGCAACATTGGAAAGTCAGGGCCGACTTCGCAGAGGAAGTGTTGTCGCTGCATCCGGCATTGGAACTTCAAGGCTCCGTCATCCTCAGCCCCAAACACGGGAAAGGCAAACTGCTGCCGCGCCTATTCGTCGCACCCCAAGACGCTGCACCACTGGCTCACCTTCAACAGCCCGACGGCACTGCACCCACCTTCTGGCAGTTGGCCGGCATCGATGCCGTCATGCCCAACGCGAAGGGGGAGTTCCACTTCTACGGATTGCCTGCCGCCGACTTGGAAGTCTGGTTCGGACATCGTCGACGCCCTTTGGCCCGCACCACTGCGCGAAGTGGGGATAAAAACATATCCCTGCAGGAGGGCCAAGGCATGGAAGCTTTCGCCCAAGTCCAACTGCAGGTCCGCGAACGCAAGAGCGGTCGTCCCATTTCGCAGTACTACCTGGTCTGGCGTAGCGACCTCGACGGCGTGGTGGAAACCCTACCGCTGACCCAGGTCCGCGATCCGGAAGGGCGTCATCAGCAACTTGGCCTGCCTCCAGGCGCGTGGAGTTTGTGGATTTGGGCGCCTCAGGGTTACACCACTTTGCAGATGCCAGCCCGGCACTTCCCAGCTGGCCCGACCACTCTGGAACTCGATCTGCTGGCCGCCCGCAGCCTGAAAGTGCAGTTGCGCGATCAGTATGGACAGCCCATTCCAGGCGCCGAGATCCAAGTCCAAGACGCCCGCGGCCATGTCCTTCTGCAAGGCGGCCGCCAGGGCACCGACGCCCTCCCGTGGCAGCCCCTCGACGCGCAGGGCAGGGTGGTCTTGAGCCAGGTCCCGTTGGAGGAAAGCTACCGGCTGGTCGGTCGGATCGGCGATCGCACGGAGGAATTCGTTCTGCCGGCCTCGTCCGCGGAAGGTGAGCTGCGCACTCTCACATGGGTGTTATGATATGGGGCTATGGCTGCCCCCAAATCATCCGTGGAACCGCTGTTTTTCCACCGCCTTCTGAAAGAGAAGGTGTGGGGTGGGCATGTGCTGTCCGCCAAGCTCGGTCTTGACCTTCCCTTCGACGGCCCGCTCGGCGAAACCTGGGAACTCAGTGACTACCCCGGCGAAGAAACCGTGGTGCGTGGCGGTGCGGCCGATGGCCAAAGCCTGCGCGCGCTCATGGAGGCCGACTCTGCCAGCCTGCTCGGCAAGTCGCGCCCCAGCGCCGACGGACGGTTTCCGCTGCTGGTCAAGTTCATCGATGCGGGGGATGACCTCAGTGTGCAGATCCATCCAGCCGATGGTCCGCAATCCCCGACCGGCGTCGGCAAGACGGAAGCTTGGTTCATCCTCGACCGCGAGCCTGGTTGCGGTGTAATCTGTGGCCTGAACCCTGGCACCAGTCGCGAAGTCTTCGAGGCCGAAGCCGGCGATAAGCGCGTCCGCAACCACTTGGCTGAAATCGCGGTGGAGCCTGGCGATTGTGTGTTCGTGCCTTCCGGCCAAACCCACGCGATCCGCGCCGGCGTGGTGCTGTGCGAAGTGCAGCAGACCTCCGATGTGACCTATCGCATGTACGACTGGGACCGCCTCGGCCTGGACGGCAAGCCACGCGATACGCATCTGCAGCAGGCACTTGAAGTGGTCGATTACGACCTCGCGCCTGCAAGTCCAACTCACTCAGCTTTCACTGAGGAAGCGGGTCTGCAGCAACACGAGTTGGCCACCTGCGATTACTTCCGCCTGGTCGGCATGCAAGCTGGTCCGGAGGGTGGCGTACTCGCAACGGATGGTTATGCCCACACCCTCGCCGTCGTGGGTGGACGCGGCAGCCTTTGCAGTGTCGATGGCAGCTTTGAAGACCGCGTCATGGCATATGGCGATACGGTTCTGCTTCCGGGCAATCTCGACAAGGTTTCCCTGGTTGGTTCGAGCGAGGATCCTCTGCGGATCCTGATGGGAGTTGCCCTCTAATGGCCCGACGTCCCGCTAAAAAGGGCATGCGCCGCAAGGTCTCCGGGAAACGGAAAGGCCCAGCCGCCGGTATCGGTCGTGGTAAGCCCAAGATTTCGAAGCGCGCGAAGCGTGTTGCGCATGGTTTCGTGGCAGCGAGTGATGCGCCAGAGACCGCCGTCCGCGGTGGTGGCATTGAAGACACACCGGAAGGTGGTGTGCGCTTGAACCGCTGGTTGGCGGAGCAAGGCGTGGATTCGCGTCGCAAATGCGATGAGAAGATCTTCAGTGGCGAAGTCACTGTGAATGGTCGCATCGTCGATACCCCGGGTTATCGGGTGCAGGAAGGGGATGAAGTGGCGGTGAATGGACAACGGATCCGCACCAGCCGTCGTCTGTACTACGTGTTCTATAAGCCGAAGGGTGTGTTGTGCACCAATGATCCGCGCGAGACGCGGACGCGCCTTTGCGATCTGGTCGATCCGATGGTTCCGAGTCGGGTGTATCCGATTGGCCGCTTGGACGAGGATTCCGAAGGCTTGATCCTGCTCACCAACGATGGCGATTTCTCCAACTTGATCGCGCATCCGCGCTTTGGGGTCGAGAAGAGCTATGTGTGCCAGGTCAGCAATGCCATGACGGGCGAAGACCTCACGCGTCTGCGGGGTGGTGCCTACATCGATGGCGTGAAAGTCGTGCCGAGCAATGCGCGCATCCTGCGCAAGTCGCCGAAGAACACCTTGATGGAGATCTCCATCCATGAGGGTCGTAACCGCGAAATTCGACGTCTCCTGGCGCGTTTCGGCCTCAACGTCAAACGCCTCAAGCGGGTGAAGATCGGCCCTTTGAGCGTCTCCGGCGTGAAGAAAGGCATGTTGCGTCCGTTGTCGCGCGAAGAGCGTGATGCACTGGTCGAAATGGCACGCGCAGGCGGTGAGGAAGATGGTTTTGAGTCACGGCGCAAGTTCACGCCGCGTTCGGGTAAGGATGATGGCCCGAAGCGGAAGAGAAGTCCGCGCAAGGCGAGCCCGAAGAAGAAGGTGAGCAAGAAAGTAAGCAAGAAGAAGCGTGGAGGATCCCGCTTTGCTTAAGTACACATGCACCATGCGCGACCCCGTGCATGGAGATATCCCACTCACCTGCGAGGAGATGACCATCCTCGACACCAAGGAGATGCAGCGTCTGCGTAACGTGCGTCAACTCGGTGCGGCTTACTTGGTCTACCCCGGCGCGCAGCACGCCCGCTTCGAACACTCCGTCGGCACCGCGCACTTGGCAACGCGCATGGTCGAGGCCGTCAACCAGGTGCGCGATCAGCAGAACGATGGTCGCCTCGATGGTTACGATGCCCACGGCCTGCGCATCATTCGTCTCGCGGCCTTGGTGCATGACTCCACGCACCTGCCGTTCGGTCACAACATCGAAGATCAGACTGGCCTATTGCCACGCCATGATGTGCCGAGTCGCTTCGAGCAGATGTTCTCCGATGAGACCGAGCTCGGGCGCGCTCTTGCAGCCACTGGCGCGCGCGAAGATGTGCTTTCGATCCTCGCGCCAGAGTTGGTGCCCGAGCACCGACGCGTGCCCGCCTCTTGGGGTGGCCTAGTCAGCGGCACCATCGATGCCGACATGCTCGACTACCTCGCGCGCGATGCCATGTTCACCGGGCTCAAGCTCGAGTACGACCCACGCATCTTCAACGTCTTCCGTGTCGATCGCCGCTCGCAGCAACTGTTCGTCGACTTGGGGCGCCGCGGCTATCTGAAGGAAGCCGTCCTCAGCGAGATCATCCGCTGCCTGGAAGCGCGCTACTACTTCTCGGAGCGGGTCTACTACCACCACGCCAAGATCGCCGCCGGTTCGCTGGTGGCCAAGGCAGTGGAGATCGTGCTGCTCGAGAATGCCGTCGATTTTGCCGAGCTTCAGGCATCCACGGACGCCGGTCTGTTCGGCCTGCTCGAACGCGCTGAGATTCCCGACCCCGCACGTCGGGCGCAGCTGGATCAGTACCTCAACGCCCTGCATCGCCGGGTGTTGCCGAAGCGAGCCGCCGTCTACCCGGTTTATGCCAACCGCGAAGTCCAGCAGAGCCTGATCGACCGCTTCTTCGGCGCCGGCTCCGCGGATCAACGTCGGTCCACCGAACGGGCCATGTCCGATGCCCTGGAAAAACGAACCGGCCGACGCATTCCCGTCATGCTCTATTGCCCAGCCGGGCATATGCAGCTTAAACAAGCCAAGATGCTTGTCTATTGGCCGGGAAGTTCGCAATTAGCTCCGCTCGCCGACTACGCAGACGACGTCCCAAGGCTGCGTGACCTCGAACAGTCGTATACCCGCGGATGGAAGTTTTATGTCCACGCGCTGACGTCCGATGCTGGAGAGCTGGCTGCTGCACAGGAAATCTGTGCTGAGTTCTTCCCCGAAGCGACCAATGTTCTGGCGCCGCCTAAGGGAGCTCCCAGCAGGCATTTTCTGTAACAGGTCTAACAGGCATACCTAGAATGGAGAGACCTCACCGGTCCCTCCCAAACCGGTATGTCCCTGAGGAAATGTTGCGAACCCTAATCAACGTCTGTGGTGCCCTATTGCTGTTTGGCACCCTCCAGGCCACTCCAGATTTCCTTGGAGACCGTGGCACCCTGTCCTTGTCCGCCGCCGAGAGTGTGGTGTTCGTCGGAATTACCGGCGACTACAAGGAAATGCCGGCCGAGCACCTCACGATCTACCTCTCGGAAGAGAAGGATCTGGAGTTTGTCGGCGAGAGCATTCGCGCCATGGGGGATCCGACTCGCCGTGTCTTCGCCGTCCGCACGGATGATTCTAAGAAGCTGCTGAAGACCATGAAGGCCCCTCTGAAGAAGAAGGGTTTCAAGGCTTATGCCCTGCAGGCCACCGTGGTTGAGCCGCTGAAGCAAGATGGCAAAGCCATGCGCACCGCCCAACGCACCGTCGAGGCTGACAAGAAGGTCTGGACCATGTGGGGCACTCGTCGCACGCCCGGCATCTGGGTTTTCCACGAGCCGAAGCTGAGCGGCAAGAAGGTCGAAGGTCTGTTCCGTAAGACCGAGGCCAAGGTTGCCTTCTACCACCAGGAGTTCGAATTCTCGACCACCGAGGGCGCGGATTACCCAGCCCTGACCGCCGCCGCCGAGGAGAACCTCGACGCACTACGTGTGGCCGTCCGCGAGGAGAAGCTGGTCCTCGATCTGTACCTGCGTGACCTCAAGTCGATGCTGATCCTTGAGAACACCAATGGCACCAAGACCTACCTGTGCCCCGACATCGTCAAGCCGTTCCTCGGCACCGGCGCTGCGGCGAGCCTGGATTGGGCCGTGACCCTCGAGAGCGAAGGTTTCCCCTTCGTCGATTGATTCCGCACGCTTTAGCCATGCGCTAGGCGGAACTAGGGTTCCGCAAAATCGTTGCAGACTGGGATTCGAGAAATTCGAAACCTTGCTAACGCTTGAGGCCCGTTGGTGTAAAGAAAGGGTGTTGAAGACAACCTTTCTCGACCTGGCTTACCGTTTCGATACACCGGGCTCCTTGCCCGGCAGTCTGCCCTAAAGGCAGTCTATTCCAGGCCAGCCACACGCGCCGCAATCCGTGCGAGCGCTTGGCTCAAGACTTCTTCGGAAGTCGCGAACGATAAGCGGAAGCAATCCGGAGCACCAAAGGCGCTGCCGCCGATGGTGGCCACTTGATCGACATCAAGAAGCAGCTCGGCGAAGGCGTCGCCACTGTCGATGGTGCGACCGGAGCTTGGATCGGTCTTGCCAAGGATCGGCTTCACGCTGGGGAATGCATAAAAGGCTCCCGCCGGGTGCGGGCAATCCAACTGCGGCATGCTCTCCATCGCTGCGTAAACCAGCTCGCAGCGCTTTTCGAAGGCTAGCCGCATGGTTTCGCGCTCGGCGTCGGCCTGTTCCAGGGCAGCGAGGGAAGCCCACTGCGCGATGGCATTCGGGGAACCAGACAACTGACTCTGCACCTTGGCAACCGCCTTCGCCACATCCTCCGGGCCGGCCAGGAAACCCATGCGCCAACCCGTCATGGCATAAGCCTTACTCATGCCGCCAATCCAGACACTGCCCTCCTGCAGTTCCGGCACCAAAGCCAGGGGCGAATGATGCTTGGCGTTGCCGAAGGTCAGCCCACAGTAGATCTCATCCGAAACGATGCGGACGCCATGCGCCGCCGCCCATGCCCCAAGCTCTCGTAGCAGCGATTCCGGATAGACCACGCCGGTGGGATTACACGGCGAGTTGAGGATGATGGCGGCAGTCTTGTCGGTGCGCGCCGCTTCCAGGGCTTGGACCGTGGGAAGGTGATCCGGCCCACAAGGCACGATGACCGGCACGCCTTCCACCAGCTTCACCATCTCCGGATAAGAGGTCCAGCTGGGCGTGGGGATCAGGACTTCATCGCCGGCGTTGACCATCACCATCAGGGCCTGGGCAATCGCGATCTTGGCGCCATTGGTGACGACAATCTGCTCCGGCGAATAGAACATGCCGATTTCGCGCTCCACCTGCTTGGCCACGGCCTTGCGTAGGTTCATGAGGCCAGCAGCGGGGGTGTAGCGGCCGGCGCCGTCGCGGATGGCCTGGATGCCGGCTTCCTCAGCGCAGGCAGGTGGGGTGAAATCCGGCTCTCCAGCGGTCAGGTCGAGAATCTCGACCCCCTGATCGCGCAATCGCTTGACCCGAGCAAACATCGCCAGGGTGGCGGAGGGCTCCAATGAGGCCGCGCGGCCGGCAATAGGTGGGAGCGAAGAGGAGGCAGAGGAAGGGTTCATGGTTGACGGCAGAAGTGGGGGAGGGAATTCTACCCTCCCAGCGTCTTAAGGAACTGCCATGCCCGAATACGGAATCCTCGATCGGCTGCGTGACTTCGTCCGCAGCCGGCGTTTCATGTGGATCATCACCATCGCCCTCGCGGTGGTGCTGTTCCTCTATATGCTCTTCGTCACCCTGATCTTCAATCCCTTTGAAGCATCCTTAGGCGATACGGCCACCATCGTTCCCTCCAACTCCGATTACTTCGTGCGTTGGCGTAAGGCGGGCGATCAATTCGGCGACTTCCCCGAGCCCAAGGTTTGGGATGCGGTCGAGGCGAGTACCAGTTACGGCGAGACGCGCGATGCCGGGGCGATGCGCGAGTTCGGCGCCGGTGTGGGCATCGATTCCCTGCTGACATCCTTGGATGGCGTTTCGGCTTATCTCCCGATCGGTCTATCCCTGAAGGATGACTTCCTCACCGAGGTCGTGGTCGCGGGCAAAGGCGAGATGCATTTCGACAGCCGCTTCGAAGGCATGGTGATGCTGCGCGGTTCCTTCAAGGTGAAGATGGGTGTGGCCATGCTCGGTTTCGGTTTCGTCCGCGACAAGTTGCCCGAAGGCGTGCAGTTCGAGGAACTGGACGACGACATCTACAAGCTCCCGCAGTTCGAACCCTTCGGTTTCCAAGATGCCTACCTGGGGCGCGTGAAGGATGTGATCATCCTCACCAGTCGTCTCAACATAATCGCCGAGGCGAAGGATCTGGATCAGCGCGCGGGTCAAGATTCGCTGGCGCAGGCTTCCAAGTTCCGCGACAACGTCACGGCTTATCTCGGGCCGGATGAGAATCCGATCGAGACCTTCCTGCGCTGGGACAAGATCGGGAATCAAGTGGGGCGTTGGCCGAACCCCAACAGTGAATCCATGGCAACTCGTTTCATCGGGCGCTTGTTCGATACCAGCTTGCTGCGTTTTCTCGCCGGCTATGTGCAGCTGGAGGAGCGCTTGGAAATGCGTTTCTCGGGCGACCTCGACCTTTCCGCAGCGGATTCCTTCCAGGAGTCTTGGTTGGAAGGCAATGGCGTCGGTGCGCAGCGGATCAAGGATTACGCGGCGATGACTCCGGCCAAGAGCTTCTTCTTCTCGACCTTCGCAGGCGATCCCGGCAAAGTGTTGATGGAGGGCTACGACCTGATGGCGGGCGACTTGCGTCAGTCGATGGATGAGGCCGTCGCGCAAAGCGGACAGTACCAAGGCATGGCGCATCTGCTGCGCGAGATCGGTGGTGTCTACAAGCCGGGCCTTGCCGTCATCCTGCATGAGAACAACTTCCCCGCGCAGGAAGGGGATCCAGCCCACGACGATACGCCTGTGCCACTGTTCGCGGTGATGGGCAAAGTGCGGGATATGGAGGCCTACAACCGGGTCTATGATTTCCTGCGCCAGAACTGGGCGGAGTTCGTCGGACGGGACAGTGGCCAAGCGACGCAGTCGGTGATCCTGGCGGGTGGCGCAAAGGCAACGAGTTTCGTCTCACGCATCATTCCGGGCACGGGCGAAATCGTCTTGTTGTACATCCCTTCCTTGGAGACTTTGGTGGTCACCAACTCCGCACGTTTCGGCGGCGAGATCAACAAGGTCGCCTTCATCGACCGTCGCAGTGCACGGGCGGAACGGGAGCAACTGATTCACCAAGACACTTTCATCCCAGCCGTCGAAGGAAGCGCCAATGGTGCACACCTGTTCTTGTGGATGGACCCAGGCGTTGCGCGGGAATACTTGGAGCAGCAGTCCGTCGCGACGGCCGAGGAGCAGTTCCGCTTGGAGAAGGAAGCTTCCTGGCGTGAGTTGCGTCCGCGCGAGGAGCAGCGCTTGCGTCAAGAAATGTTCGAAGGGCGGACCAACTTGAATGGCACCGAAGAGGCGCAGTTGCTGGATGCCGTCGATCGTGCCTTGTTGGCTGCCGATGCAGGTTCCGCCACCCGCGTCCCGGAGTTGCGCGAAGCCGACCGTCGTGCGTGGTTACCCATGCAGGTGCTCGATTGGTTCTCCTTCGGCTTGAAGGTGAACCGCCGTCATGCGGAAGTCCTTATCCAGGCGGATTTAGGCGGCTAAGGACTGGACGGAAACGCGGGGAGGGCTAGAATTTCCCCTCGCAACCCAGCCGGGATGGCGGAATTGGCAGACGCGCATGGTTGAGGGCCATGTTGGGATAATACCCAGTGCAGGTTCGACCCCTGTTCCCGGCACCAAACAAGACGAGTCACCTTCGGGTGGCTCGTTTCTTTTTTGCCACCACCTCCCGGGCACAAATTCGGACCAAATAGTCTAGAATTCGAGGTCATGGAAGCAGCAACCTCCCCGTTTCCCGAAGGAGCCAGCCAACAGCTGGAGACTTTGAGTCATTTGGTCGGCAACACCACGATGTTGGCGGTGCAGATGCGCCATGCCGGGCGCGAAATCACGCTCTACGCCAAGAACGAGATGGCGAACTTCACTGGCAGTATCAAGGATCGGATGGCCTTGCACATCCTCCGCGAAGCCTATGAGACCGGTGCGATCCAACCGGGTGACACCATCGTCGAAGCGACCAGTGGCAATACTGGAATTGCCTTCGCTGGCATTGGTCGGGCACTCGGTCATCCGGTACGGATCTTGATGCCCGATTGGATGAGTCGGGAACGCGTGTTGGTGATCCAAAGCCTGGGCGCGACCGTGGTCCCGGTGAGCGCAGAAGAGGGAGGCTTCCTCGGCAGTATTGCGCAGGCCGAGGCATACGCCGAAGAGCACCCGCACGTTTTCCTGCCGCAGCAATTTGCCAACCGCGCCAATGTGCATGCCCATGCCAACACCACCGGTCCGGAGATCGTCGCGCAACTGCAGGCCATCGGGAAACGCCCGACGGGTTTTGTCGCGGGTGTTGGAACGGGAGGCACGGTGATGGGGGTGGCGGACCACTTCCGCGAGGCCGTCCCCGGGGCCACGGTGCATCCGCTGGAGCCGGCCAACTCACCGACCTTGAAGACCGGACACAAGGTGGGCAAGCATCGTATCCAGGGCATCAGCGATGAGTTCATCCCTTCCATCGTGGACCTGCCCGCCCTGGACAGCATCGTGGATGTTTGGGATGGCGATGCGATCCTGATGGCACAGCAACTCGCGCGTCACTGCGGATTGCCGGTAGGAATCTCCTCGGGTGCTAACCTAGTCGGCGCATTGAAGGTGGCCCTGGACCAGGGCGAGGATGCCGTGGTCGCGACCGTGTTCGCTGACTGCAACAAGAAGTACCTGTCTACCGACTATTGTCGCGACGAACCCGTGCGCGATGATTACCTGACCCCAAACGTCGAGCTCCTCGGTTTCCAAGTTGTGGAACCGGCGTGCATCGGCTGCACCGGCGCGCCATTGATGCGCGTTTGAATGAAATGCCAAGTCCGAAACTGAGCCTGCAGACGACCACCCTCTGGGAATACCCTTCGCAACACTACGGTGATCGTGAGCAGGGCAGTTCAAGCTACCGTGGCGCAACACCTTCCTACATCATCTGGAACCTGCTGCAGCGCTACACCAAGGAGAAGGACTTGGTCGTTGATCCGTTCGCGGGCAGTGGCACGACTTTGGATGTGGCTTCAGACATGAACCGTCGCGCCTTGGGCTATGACCTGCAGCCGCATCATGAGCGCGTGTTCCGCGCTGATGCGCGCAAGCTTCCTTTGGAAGACGAGAAGGCCGATTTCGTGTTCATGGATCCGCCCTATGGCGACAACCTGACCTACTCCGGCCAGAAGGAATGCATCGGCGAACTCGCAGCTACCGACCCGGCTTACTTCGAAGCCTTTGATGTGGTATTCAACGAGATTGATCGCATCCTGCGCCCTGGGCGTTACATGGCGGTCTATGTGGCGGATGTCTGGAAGCGCAATGCCTTCGTGCCGATCGGAACCATCCTGTCGGAGATGTTGGCGCAACGCTTCCTGCCGGTGGATCACGTCGCAGTGGTGCGTGGCAATAAGGATCTGGAGAAGGGCAACTATCACAAGGCTGCGGAAGAGGAGAACTTCTTCCTGCGCGGGTTCAACCACTTGCTGATCTTCAAGAAGCCGGAAGCCGGAGAAGTGCGTCGGGCGAAGGTGGATCGCAAGAAGCAGCAACGCGTGGAATCGCGCGAGGCAGGGCGTCAGGGTTCGCAGGGCAAGCCGAAGAAGGGCGGGCCTCGTGGGCAAGGCGGACCACGCGGACGTCGCGGCCCGGGCGGCGGCGGTGGCGGTCGCGGGAAAGGCGGCGGTGGCGGCAAAGGCGGCCCTTGGGGCGGCGGACGCAGTTAGCCATGATGTGGGACCTCACCTTGGACCCGGGGTATGCCGGCGCCAGCAATTCCGGAGCCTTGCCGATGTCCGACAAGAAGCTGCGTCAGTTGGAGCCTACGCTTTACGGCTGGAAAGGCGGGCTCGTCGGCATGATCGCACGCGTGAAGGTGAAGGAGATCCGCAATCGCATCGCCGGCCAGCTGCGTTATGGGAACGGTAGTGCTGCGGTGGTCATCTCGGTGACACCCTTACGCATCGCCGCGTATGCCTACGATCTCGATGCCGTGGCCTTACTGCGTTTCCCGCATGCTTTGGTGAAGCAGTACGACCTGGAAATCGGCACGCGCCTTCTGACCACCAACTTCTTTCAGAGGGAGGTGCATGAGGATCTCACCGATGATCCTGGAAACTTCGGCGTCTGGCATGGATTCAAACCCCTGATCGCCGATTTCCTCACTGATGATCAAGAGGCCCTGGAAGAGTGCAAGGCTCAAGTGTCCGCATTGGAGTGGAAACGGGCTGAAGTGCTTGGCCGTAAGTGGTTCGATGCCCACCCCTACTTCGTACGCGATGGCACACCTTCCCTGACGGGTGATCCGGCCGAAGAGAAGGCGCTAAGCGAACGAGAGTTGCGCTGAACCTACTGGGCGTCGCGCACGAAGTGGTACGCGCCCTTTTCCGCACCCCAAACCTGTTCGCCGGCCGCGTTGAAGCCGCGGTCCCAGCTTTCGAGAACATTGGGCTGGATGCTCACGATCGAAGTCGCATAGGCAGCATCGGCGAGGGAGCTTGCGCAGCCCTGCCCACGGGTACTGCCGACATAGGCCATCTTGGTCGGCTCTAGGTAGATGGAGCAACCACCACGCAAGGCCAGATCCTCGGGGCCGAAGTCGCGGAAGCGTTCTGGGGTCTGCCAAGCGCCGGCGTACTCGAGTGGATCGCCGGGCAAGGTGTAGACATCACTGCGGATGCTGTCGCCATCTGCGGAAAGGCGGTACACGCGCTGGCGGTAGGGACGCTCCAAAGCGACTGCGGCCGACTGCTCGATGTAAAGCCATGGGCCATCGGCGCGGTCTTCCCAAATCGGCACCATGAACAGGCGGATGTCGAAGTAATCCTCCGGTGCTTCCAGAGCTTGGGCGGAACTGGAAAAGGAGCCCGTCATCCAAGTGGTGAGTTGGCGAATCTCGGCTTCAAAGGGCGCGACTTCGGAGGCCGGCGCGACGCAGGCTGCGGGCAGTAAGGCGAGGCCGAGCAGAGCAAGACGGGGGGCGCGGACGGAAACCATGCGCTGAGATTAGCGGCGCGGATGTTGGCCTCTTTAGAATGTGCGTATGGATGCGAATGAAGCGCTGGCACGACTGCAGGAAGGCAACCGACGTTACGTCACCGAGGAGTCGGCGCAAGAGCCGACGACCGAAGGCGCGCGCCTCAAGTTGACGGGCGGCCAAGCTCCTTTCGCGGTGATCCTTGGCTGTGCCGATTCGCGCATTCCACCCGAACTGGTTTTCGACCAGGGCATCGGCGATCTCTTTGTGGTACGCGTCGCAGGAAACTTCGCGGCCCTGTCGCAAGTCGGCAGCATTGAATATGCGGTGGAGCATCTTGGCGCGCGCTTGGTCGTGGTGCTCGGACACACTGGCTGTGGCGCGATTGCCGCTGCGGTAGCCGAGGTGGAGGAAGACGATGATGTGCATCCACCCGCGCTTCAATGGATCGTGGATCGCCTCCTGCCGGTGGTGAAGTCCGTGAAGTTGGAGCAGCCAGGCTTGGAAGAGGCTCCGCTTTGTGATGCCGTCCGCATTGCCAACATTGGTGATGCCGTGCGCACGATGAGGGAAGAGTCTCCGGTGATCAAGCGCCTGGTGGACGAGGCCGGCCTTGAGGTCGTGGGCGCGGAGTACGAGCTGGAAACCGGGAAAGTTCGCTTCCTGGATTAGTTGATAAGGTAGGGGCAATGGGCAAATACTTGCTCCTCTACCTGGCCGGCGCGCTTGGCATCGTGATTTATTTCACGGATTGGCGGCCACCGATGGTGGATGTATGGCCGTGGGAGGATATCGAACCATCGCTTTCTAACCCTGATGGCATGCGTGCAAAGAATGCGACCTTGCTTTCATGGGATGGCCTTGTGAGTGCAGCGGCCGCGGGAGACCTGAAGGGAGAGCATGCCATTCAAGGAGACTTCCCACCCGATGTACTCGCAGACATTCTGCGTGCGGTCGAGTCCTACCAGGCCGACTACTTGAAACCTTTGTCTCACGTCTCTTGGGATGACGAGCCAGGGCGAGTGCTGGTCGTTCTTACCACGGGCTGGGCCTGGTCCGAAGAGGCCGCATTGTCTTGCGGCTCTGGCACCAACCTCACTTTAGAAAAGGTAGCTGGAGTCTGGACCGTGGTGGAATCGAGCTTCTGGATGTCCTAGTCGCCGGCCGCTTTCTTCTTCAGCTGATTCAACTCATCCTGCGCGGCGATGAAACCGCACTGCATCGCGCGTTCGTAGTAAGTCAGAGCGGCCGCTTCGTCGACTTCCACGCCTTGGCCATAACGATGCGCCACACCGAGGACGAAGGCAGCTTCACCATGGCCATTGGCGGAAGCTTCCTCGAGCAAAGCCAGGCCGGCTTCGACATTCAACTCGAATGGCTTCAGCCCGTGCAGTTGGGATTTGCCGACGAGGAAGGTGGCGTCGAGGTGGTCTGACTTGACTGCAGCCTCCAGTGCCTCGGCAGCACCGGGCTCGCCTTGGGAAGTGAGCAGTTTGCCGAGCAGGTAACTGGCATGGCTGGATCCGTCGTCGGCGAGGGAGCGCAGCTTGTCCATGTCATAGGGGAGCATGGCGGCCTGCTCTGCCGCAGCGACGTCATCCGGAACGATGCCTCCTGTAGGCGCCTCGGATGCTGCGTCCTTTTCCTTCTCCATCGCCTTCATGGTGTCGACGGTGCGCTGCTCCAGCTCCTGCATGGCGGCCTCATCGCCAGCAGCGGCCAATCGGGTCAACTCCTCCGTGGACTTCTCCTGATTCCCACATGCAAGCAGCAGGGTCGAGGCGAGCAGGCCGATCGCGATGCGGCTCAGGGTTGGTGCGGCGGAATGGGAAAACATGGGCGAAGTTTATCACCCGAACGCCCATTGCTCCGCGTTTCATCCTAGGATGCGGTGTGCAAAAACCCCTCATCAACATCGACGCGGTCGAGTTCAGCCCGCTCCAGCATCTCGACATCTTTGAAGCCCAGATCGGTCCGATGGCGAAGCTCATTGGCGGGCGTCATCTCGGTTGCAGTCTGACCATCGTGCCTCCGGGCAAGAAAGCTTTCCCGCGGCATAGTCATCACGCCAATGAGGAAATGTTCTTCATTCTGGAGGGAGAGTGCACCTACATCCTTGGCGAAGAGAGTTATCCCGCGCGCGCCGGCGATCTGTTGATGGGGCCGGTGGGAGGGCCCGAGATGGCGCATCAGATCTTCAATACTTCCGAGGCGCCCCTGAAGTATCTGGCGATCAGCACCATGCGCTCCCCCGACATCACCGAGTATCCCGACTCCGGGAAATACGGTGTTTTTGCTGGCAGCGCCCCCGGCGGTGACATGGAGAAGCGCACTTTTGGGCTCTTCGCTGACAGTGCGGCAGAAGTGGAGTACTGGAAGGGCGAAGACGCCTAAAATACGCAAATGTTTCCGCACCGCACCCTGTGGTTTGCTGGATTGGCACTTTGTGCTTTTTCCTGCTCGTCTGAAGAACCGGATGCAGCTGCCGGGATGGGCGGTGACGAGGATGGGGGCGGGGGTGGCTACACCTTCCCGGTGACCTTCCTTACGGTGGAGTCGGGCACGGTCGAGGAGACTGTTTCCTTGTCGGGTGATGTCGCTTCGATGCGGCGCGCGACCCTGGCTTTCGAGCGTGGTGGACGCATTCAGTCCATGGATGTGGAAGAAGGCGATCGCGTCAAGGCCGGTCAGAAGTTGGCGCAGTTGAACGACAACGTTTTGCTGGCCGATCAAGCCGCTGCTTTGGCTGCGCAAGGAGCGGCCCAAGCGCAAGAAGCTTATGCGGAACAGGAATTGGAGCGTGCGGAACGCATGGCGGATGTGGTTGCGGATACGGAGCGTGATCAATGGAGTTCCGAGGTCGCGATTCGCGGCGCGGTGGTGAAACAACGCGAAGCGGAAGTTGGGCGGATCGTCGAGCAACTTGGACAAGGAACCTTGGTCGCACCTTTTGATGGCACGATCGTGAAGCGTCAGCTGACTTTGGGGAGTTATGCGAACCCAGGCGATGCGGTTTTTGAGGTGGTCGATCTGGAGCACCGCGAAGTGAGGATTGAGTTGCCGCAGAGTCTGGCGCAAGAGCTTCAACCTGGCTTGGCCGTGACCGTGCACTCCAACGCCTTGGCGGAAGGCCCGATTGCAGCGACTTTGGATGCGGTGCTGCCTTCCTCGCAATCACAGACGCGGACTTTTACTGGATTGGTGCGGTTGCCGGCTGGAGCCGACCCAGAACACCGCCTGCTCCCAGGTGCTTTCGTTGAAGTTCGTCTCGTTGCGCGACGCGCTGCAGATGCCTTGATCATTCCTCCGGATGCGCTCATCGAAAGCCCTGATGGCACCTTGATCTACGCCATTGAGGGCGATGCACCGCCCAAGGTGCGTTTGGTTCCGGTGATGATCCTCGCGCGTTCGGTCGATGGCATTGCAGTGCAGCCATATGAGCCAGGCACCTTGGAGGTGGGTCAGCGCATTGTCGTGACGGGGACCGACAACGTCTTCCCGGGCGCACCGTTACTCCTCCACCCACATCGTTCGCCTTCCACCGACGACCGCGCGGTGATGGAGGCTCCCGCTGAGGGAGAGTAGTCATGGATCCCGTCAAGTTCGCGGTCGAACGGCCGTACACCATCGCGGTCGCGGTGATTCTGGCTTTGTTGTTCAGCTTTCTGGCGTTCAACAACATTCCAGTGCAGATGAAACCGACGGTCGACTCTCCCGTCATCTCGGTGCAGACCATCTACCGTGGTGCGAGTCCGGTCGAGGTGGAAGAGCAAATCACGCGTCCGATTGAGGACCTGCTGCAAGGCATCAATGGCTTGGAGGAGTTGAGTTCCGGTTCGATCGAAGGCGTAAGCACGGTGTTGCTTGAGTTCGCCTGGGGTGTGAACAAGGAACGCGTGGTGGTGGATGTGGTCAACAAGCTGTCGCAGCTACAGGCGCTCCCGCCCGATGCGGAGGAGCCTGTGGTTTCTCTCAGCTCTCCGACCGACGTCGAGATGGCGATGTGGATCGTCAGCGAGTCGCCTTATGCGGCGGACCGCGTGCGTCAGATCGTGACGGACGATGTCGAGCCGATGCTCGAGCGCGTCGACGGCGTGGCCGATCTGATGATCGTCGGTGGTGAAGAACGCGAGATCCGCGTCGAAGTGGATCCGGAGCGCCTGGTCTCGCGCGGTGTCACCTGGCAGGAACTGCTCGAGGCATTACAGCGCGGTTATCTCGATCGTCGCGGTGGCACGGTAGAGACCTCCACGCGGCAGATCGTGGTGCGTACGGTCGGTAAGGAAGAGGAACCAAGCGCCATCGCCGAGGTCATCGTCCGACGTGATGCAGATGGAACCGTGCTCGTGGGGGATGTCGCGACGGTGGTCGACGGCCATCGGGAACTGCGCTCGATCGTGCGCGGCAGTGGCCAACGCGTGATCGCGATCGGCGTCAACCGTGAAGCCGGTGCCAATGTGGTGAAACTGATCGAGGGGGTGGAGGAGAAGCTCGCCATCCTGAACAAGGGATTCCATGACCGCGGCTTGCAGTTGGAGTTCGTCCCCGTCTACCGCGACACGACATACCTGGAGCAGGCACTCAGTTTCGTGTGGGGCAACCTGCAGTTGGGCGCAGGCCTGGCGGTCATCGTGCTGCTGTTGTTCTTGCGCTCTTGGCGCAGCGTGTTGGTGGTCGCGATGTCGATCCCCATCTCGCTGGTGATGGTGTTCCTCATCATGCAGGGACTCGACCGCACCGTGAACGTGGTCAGCCTTGCGGGTCTTGCATTCGCTGCAGGCATGGTGGTGGACAACGCGGTGGTGGTCTTGGAAAACGCCTTCCGCCATCTCGAAATGGGCAAGAAGGCCGAGGAGGCTGCTGAAGTCGGTGGCCGCGAAGTTTGGGGCGGTGTGCTTGCAAGCACGTTGACCACCATGGCGGTGTTCCTTCCCATCCTGCGAGTGCAGGAAGAAGCCGGTCAACTCTTCGCTGACCTCGCCATCGCGATTGCCGCGGCCGTTGGCTTCTCGTTGCTCGTCGCCCTGACGGTCGTGCCGACTTTGGTGTCGCTGCTTTTCCGCGGACGCACCTTGCGTGGCAACAAGTCTGCCGGCATGCGCAAGCCTGGCCCGATCGCGCGCGCTTACGCAGCCATCGTCCGTCTGCTCACCGGGCGCGGCGGCAGTTCCATGGTTTCGAAGTTGGTCGTCATGGCTGGTGTGGTGTTGCTGTCCTTCACAGCAATCCAGCTGGTGCCGCCGGCGGGCTATCTTCCGACCGGCAACGCCAACATGATCTTCTTCTTCTCGGGGCCTATTCCCGGCATGCGCCCGGAGGCGATGGAGTCTTCGTTGCATGATGTCGAAGCGTGGATCCGCGATCAGGAAGAGACGGAAAGTTACTTCATGGTCTACGCGCCCGAGTTCAATGGTGGCGGCGTGATCCTGAAGGAAGAGTTTGCGGATGGCGCTAGCCTTGATGCCTTCCAAGCGAAGTTCCTGCCGGTCTGCCTCACCGCGCCCGGCACGCGCTTCATGGTGCCGGTGCGTTCTTCCCTGTTCATGGATTCGGGCAAGCAGTTCACCGTGGAGATCCGCGGCGCCGATCTCGAAGTTCTTGGCGCAACCGCCATGAAACTGCAGATGCAGCTTGGCTCCTGGCCGGGCGTGCAGGCATTCGGTGTGCAGAATGACTACGTTGCAGGTCGCCCTGAACTTCGCGTCGAGACCGACCCTTTGCGCGCATACGAAGCCGGCATGGACGTCAACCAAGTCGCTACCGTCGTCGAGACCGCACTGGCCGGACGCATTGTTGGCACTTGGGGTGGTTCCGGGCGCGACGTCGATGTGACTGCGGTCGTGCCGATGGATCGTGTGCGCAGCATGGAAGAGCTGCAACAGCTTCCACTGGTTACGCCGTCAGGCGCCGTTACCTACCTCGGTGCTCTCGCCGAGATCACGCGCTCGACCGGACCGCAAAGCGTGAATCGCCTCGAACGCGAACGCGCCATCACGCTCACGGTCAGCCTGGAGCAGGATGCCGTCCTGCAATCCGTGCTTGATGACGTGCAGCAGAACCTGCTCGCACCCATGCTCGACGAATTGCCTGCAGGTTATGACCTCTCCCTCGGCGGTTCGGCCGACAAGTTCTCGACCACCCTCGGCGAACTGACCGACAGTTTCTGGTTGGCAATCCTCATCACCTACCTGTTGCTGGTGAGCTTGTTCCGTTCGTGGTTGCAGCCTTTCGTGATCCTGGTCACGGTTCCCTTGGCGATGACCGGCGGACTGTTCGGCATCACCTTCGCCGACAAGTGGTTCCACGGCGCGAGCTTCGACCTCTTGGCCATGCTCGGCTTCGTGATCCTCGCCGGCATCGTGGTGAACAACGCCATCCTCATCATTCACCAGGCCAACCAAAACCGCTTGGCTGGCCAAGAGCGTCGCGCTGCACTCGCGGAGTCGGCACGCACACGTCTACGCCCGATCCTGATGACGGTCGCCACCACCTGCTTCGCCATGTTGCCACTGGCCGTCGGCCAAGGTGCAGGCGCCGAGCTGTATCAAGGACTCGCCGCAGTAATCCTCGGTGGTCTGTTGTTGAGCACCCTGTTCACCTTGTTCCTGGTACCCGCACTCATCACCTTCGGCTGGGACGTGGAGGACCTCTTCCGCCGCAAGCCGAAGGCGATCTAGTGCATCGTCGGCAAAGGACGATCATTGTCCCGCGGCAAGACGGGCACGGAACGGAATCGCGTCAGCAGTGGCCAGTGATCGCTGCCGACATCGGGTCCACGTTCACAGGACACCACTTCGATCCCAACGGTGCCAAGGACGTGATCGATCTGAATACCCATCGGCGCAAAACCTGTGGGCCAAGTGGCCGTCAGGGAAGTCCGAGCGGGTTTCAGTCCGGCATTGGCGCTGAAGTCCAACAGGGCATGAGACCATGGCGTGGTGTTCGCATCACCAGCGACGAGGACCGGGTGCGGAACCCGATTGATCTGCTCCGCGACAGCATCAAGCTGACGGTTCCGCGATAACACCATGCGTTTATTCATCGGTGGCAAAGGATGAATCGCGAACAAGGTAAACGGAATCTCCTGTTCCCCAAAGTGAGCACGAATACTCGGGATCTCCACCGGTCCAATCCATTCCGTTTTCGCCTCCATCGGAATCCGACTCCACAACGCGATGCCGAAGTTGTCACCGCGCGCCTGTTCCGCGCGATAAGGAAACTCCTCATGCAGGGACCGCAACATGTCCAACCACATCTGATTCACTTCCAACAACACCAATAAATCCGGCTGTTCCTCCGCGATCAAATCCAACAAGGGCTGTGGATTCTGATTCGAAGTCAACACGTTCACCGACAGCAGCTTCAAATCATCCGCCAAAGGCTCGACATGCTCTGGGCCATCCATGGCACTCCACAACACCGTTGCCTGCCACACACCAAGGCCCAAAAGAATTAGCGCCCAAGCCTTGCTCTTGCGCAGCCCCATGACCAAGGCTCCAATGCCGCAACACACCGTCAACTGCACCATGAAATGTCGTGCGTACTCCAACCACCATGGACCCTCCAGCGCCAAAGCCATCAGGCAAACCAAGCCGAGGGTGGCCGCCAGGAAACGCAATCCAATATCCATACCCCCAGTCTAGACGCACACTTCCCCGCACGACCTTCCGCTATCCCCCAAATAGAAGAGCCCCGCACCTCCAAAGAGATGCGGGGCTCTTGGCTTGAAAACACCGACGACTAGAAGCCGCCCATGCCTCCCATTCCGCCCATGCCACCCATCGGGTCACCGCCGGCGCCCGGAGGCATGGCGGGTGCTGGCTCCTTGACCTCGGACACGATGGCCTCGGTGGTGAGCAGCAGGGTGCTGACGGAAGAAGCGTTCTGCAGAGTCGTGCGCACGACCTTGGTCGGGTCGATGATGCCCTGCTTGATCATGTCGACGTACTCGCCGGATGCGGCGTTGTAGCCTTGCGCGAAGCCCTTGGCGTTGCGGACCTTGTCGACCACGATGCTGCCATCCACGCCCGCGTTTTGGGCGATCTGACGAATCGGAGCTTCGAGGGCGCGGCTGATGATTTCAGCACCGGCCTTCTGGTCACCGGACAGCTCCAGCTTGGCGATGATGGCCTGTGCGCGAACGAGCGAAGTTCCACCACCCGGCAGCACACCTTCCTCGGCGGCAGCGCGGACGGAAGCGAGTGCATCATCCACCCGGTCCTTCTTCTCCTTCATCTCAGCTTCGGTTGCAGCACCGACGTTCAGCACAGCAACTCCACCGGCGAGCTTGGCAAGGCGCTCCATGAGCTTCTCCTTGTCGTAGTCGCTGGAAGTACGCTCGATCTCGGCGCGGATGTTGTCCATGCGCTCCTTGATGGCGTTCTTCTTGCCGGCCCCTTCGACGATAGTCGTATCGTCTTTGGTGATGACCACGCGCTTGGCGCGACCGAGTTGCTCGACGGTTGCGGTCTCGAGCTTCAAGCCGAGATCTTCCATCAAAGCAGTTCCACCGGTGAGCACTGCGATGTCTTCGAGCATCGCCTTACGACGATCACCGAAGCCCGGAGCCTTGACGGCGGCACACTTGAAGATGCCACGCAGCTTGTTGACCACCAAGGTCGCGAGAGCTTCACCCTCGACATCTTCAGCGAGGATCAACAGCGGCTTGCCCGACTTGGCCACGGCCTCGAGGACCGGCAGCATGTCGCGCACGCTCGAGATCTTCTTCTCGAAGATGAGGATGTAAGGATCCTCGAGCTCGGCTTCCATCTTCTCCATGTTGGTGGAGAAGTGCGGCGACAAGTAACCCTTGTCGAACTGCATGCCTTCGACCCAATCGATCTCGGTCTCGAGCGAACGACCTTCCTCGACCGTGATGACGCCATCCTTACCGACCTTCTCGAAGGCCTCGGCAAGCTTGGCACCAATCTCGCGATCGTTGTTGGAAGCGATGGTGGCGACCTGCTCGATCTCGGCAGTGCTCTTCACCTTGGTCGACTTCTTCTGCAGGAACTCGGTGACGGCTTCGACCGCAGCTTCCATGCCGCGCTTCAGCTCGATCGGGTTCGCGCCAGCCGCGACGTTGCGCAGGCCTTCCTCGAAGATGGCCTCGGCGAGCACGGTTGCGGAAGTGGTGCCATCACCAGCGATGTCGCTGGTCTTGGCGGACACCTGACGCACGAGCTGCGCGCCGATGTTCTCGTAGGCATCTTCGAGCTCGATCTCGCGCGCCACCGACACACCATCCTTGGTGACGGTCGGGGTGCCGAAGCTCTTCTCGATGATGACGTTGCGACCACGTGGGCCGAGGGTGACCTTCACTGCGGCGGCGAGCTTCTGCACACCGGCGCGGATGCCTTCGCGGGCTTCCTGGTCAAAAGCGATCTTCTTGCTAGCCATGATTCTGGTCCTTAGCCGATGATGCCGAGAATGTCGCTCTCGGACATGATGAGGTATTCAGCACCTTCCCACTCGACTTCGGTGCCGGCGTAGGAGGTGAACAGAACGCGGTTGCCCGCGGCGACGGTGAACTCGGTGCGGGAGCCATCCTCGAGCAGGCGGCCTTCGCCGAGGGCGATGACGGTACCTTCTGAAGGCTTCTCCTTGGCGGAGTCAGGCAGCACGATGCCACCGGCGGAAATCTCGGCAGCGGCGAGGCGCTGGACGAGGACTTTGTCGCCCAATGGGCGGATTGCGACTTTCTTGGCGGTCTTGGCCATGGTTTTTAAGAATGCTCGGGGTAGCCGGATTTACCAGGGTTCACCACCACTGCCAGGTTGATGCGGGGCATCAGGGCTGGATGGCGGTTCCTCTGGGGCGCCCCCTTGGGGACGGCGGGTTTGCGGCACCTGGGAAAAGATGCGTTCGACGTGGATGCGCAGCACCTCCGCCGGGATGGGTTTCTTCAACATTGTGATCACGCCTAACTCCATGGCTGCCATTTCAATCTCGGCAGAGGGGTTGCCCGTCATCAGAATGCTGGGAACAAGCTGTCCAGCTTGTTTTGCCTGCCCGATCACCTCAAGCCCAGTCAAGCCAGGCATGTGCATATCGAGCAGCGACAAGTCATAACGCGAAGCCAACAACTGACGCAGCGCATCGGCGCCGGTCGTTGCCATTTCAATGCGGACATCCAGACCCCGTAGAAGGGCCACGACAGCGCGAAGCTGGTCGTCTTGGTCGTCGGCGATGAGGATGCGGTAAGTCATGACGAATCTCGCCCCAAGGAGCAATCCTCGTGCCAAGACCACACCGCCAGAATGGCAGGATTCTCCGCCAAATGGCGTCAGGACGGTCCGATGGGGGGCCTAAGCCCCGGGCAAATCGAGGTCTTCCTCGTCGTCTTCGCCTTCGTCGCCAAAGTCCATATCACCCTCAATCCACTCGTTTTCTTCGAGCCATTCGGACTTGTCTTGGGCGCGGGTGCGGCCTTCCTCGAGGATGGCCTCATCCTCCCAGTGATCGACCGCTTTCTTCAGCGCTTCGCCATCCAGCTTGCCGTGACACAAGAGGCAGCGCGCGCCGCCCTCCAAAGCCTCGACGGCATCGCTGTAGGTGACCACTTCATAAGAACAAAGGGCGCAACAAACGACGACCTTATCCAAGCTCAGGCCTCCCCTCCGGCAGGTCCGGCTTCACGCCCGAGTTCCCGCCAACGCAGGTAATGCAACAACGGCAGCTGCAACAAGGCATGGCTCAACTCACCACCCTCAATCAACTCCGCCAAACCACTGCTCGGACGCAACTGCACCTCAATCACTTCATCATGATCCAAGTTCTGATCTTCATCACGCTTGGCATCACGGATCAGATAAGAGAAGCAACGATTATCGTGCGTGGCCGGGTTCGGTTCCGTCGCGCAGATGAGGACGGGCTCGGCGCCGCGGTATCCCGTTTCTTCTGCCAACTCGCGCGCCGCTGCAACCACGGGCTCTTCCCCAGGTTCAATGATGCCGCCCGGAATCTCCAGACGCACCGCGCCGACCCCCGGACGTTGTTGGCGAATGAACACGATTTCATCTTCCGCCGTGACCGCGATCACATTGACCCAGTCCGACGCCTCGATCACGAAGAACGAGCGTTCCCCATCCTTATCAGGGTGTGTGTAGTAATCCTCCCGCACCGAGAAGATGCGAAAGTCACCACGCGGTTCGGAATGAAGTTTCTTCCAGCGATCAGCCATGTCCAGGATCCAAGCTACCGAAGGGACTACCACCGACGGCGTCCTTCGCGACCTCAAGTAGAGCAGAGAGGGCACCGGAGGCATGCATCGCATAGAGCGCTCCGGCGAGATAACGTGCGGCCGTGCCTTCCGGATCCTCCTCTTCGAGGAACCTTGTGGCTGCAGCCGAAGCGCCGAACAACAAAGTTGCCGTAGGTTCTTCTTCTTGCCAGAAGCGATCCCATTCACTGAAGCGCGAGTCAGCCCGACGTGCGGCAAGACGATGCCAATGCCCGGCGCGCAAGATCGCAGCAAGCTCCACCGAAGTCGCCTCCACGCGCACTTCCCAAATGGGATCGTGCCCTTGGTCGCCCCAACTCATGCCGCCAAAGACTTGCAGCAAACCTTGCGGGTCGACCCAGCGAAAACCATATTCCACCACGCCATCCCCGGGCTCCGGAGAGACCAAGGACAAAGGTGCATCTTGTGGCAGATGAAAGACTTCATAACCACGCGCCAACACACGATGCAGACGCTTGAAGAAACCAGGAATGCGAATCGCTGCAGCGAGGTCCTCCAGCACAATCGGGTCCGCCTGTGGCGTACTCGATGTCGCGGAGCGTTGTGGCTCCGACGGCGACTGTGGGGACGGTTCAATCACGTCCCAGCTAGTGTAAGCGCTGCGCTGCGTGAATCAGGAGTGCATCAAGTTCAGCGCGAAGTCGGTCTCTTCCAGACCAGCCTCGAGCGAACCAAGCATCACCTGCACGGCTTCTTGTCCACGCCCCTGCTCATGTAAAGCAAGGACCAGTTCCGCCACCGTGACAGGATCCGATGGCTCGTGTTGCCATGCCCGCTTGAGATAAGCGACGGCGCCTTCCAAGTCTCCCACGGAACGCAGAACCTTGCCCAATTCTCGCGCGACGGTGGCGTCTTCCGGGTTGGAGCGGAAGGCCTCCAGCAGGAAATCGGCAGCCGCGACGAAGCGGCCTTCCTCGTGGCAACGATGGGCGTGGCGAAGCAGTTGTTGGGAGGTGGCCATTTGCGGGGTTCTCAGGCGTCTTGATTGACGCTACGGGCCTTTATCGACTGCATCGGAGGGGCCTCTTGAGCGCGGATGGCCCAAGAATCCGTGGGAATTGAAAAAGGCAGGCCGGGCGCGATGCCCGGCCTGCCTGTTCCAACGACCTTCGTCTAGTTGACGTTGAGGGTCAGAGTGTTGGAATCTTCCGTTCCGTTCGGTCCAGTGACCTGGACTTCCATGTGCGCGGTGCGGCCTGCAGCGCCACCAGGGACGACGCGGGACACGCTACCGGTGCCGAGGCTGGAAACAGTTCCGGAAGCGACGGTGCCGTTAAAGGTACCGAAGAACGGGCTGTTGTCAGTCCAAGACCACACGATGGTGTAAGGGAAGAGAGGCGATGCGCCATCGAAGTCAAAGGTGATCGACTGACCCGGGTTCGGGGTGGTGTCGGAAACCGTGAAGTTGATGGTGTCGTTGCCGCCAGATCCGCCTGGATCGCCATCGAAAGGATGACTCTCGGAGAGGAGCTCGCCACCGCTACCGGTGGTGCGCTTCACGTGGAGAGCGCCACCTTCCCAACCGGAAGCCGGCAGGGTGAAGGTCAAGGAGGTGCCGCCGCCAGTGGAAGGGACATCAGGGATGACGACCTGGTCGCCGCCCGAGCCACTGCCATTGACCACGTCGCTCTGGAGCCAGATGCGGTTGGAGCTGGAGGAGAAGCCGGTACCGGTTACGGTGACGGATCCGCCAGGAATCAGCGAGCCGGAGATCGAGGAGATGCTCGGCATGCTGGAGGAGCGGGAGCCGTAGATGTGCTTCACTCCGTTGATGTCGTCCGACTGGATCGAACGCTGGCCTTGACCGGTTCCGCTGATGAAGGCGGTCATGGTCGATCCACCGACACCGGTGTGACCGAGGCCGAGGGCGTGACCAAGCTCGTGACAAGCAACACCTTGGATGTCGACGCCGAAGCTAACGGTGCCAGGACCATCCTGCCAGCTCCATGCATCCTTGTAGAAGCGGATGCGCCAGCCATCGGAGATCGGAGTCTCGCAGTAGGCGAGGACGCCACCGGAGGAACCACCAATCGAAGAGATGATGTTGTCGTTGCCGCCACCCGTGCCGCTGGCTTCGCCGTTCCAGAAGAAGCTGAAGTCAGCCTCGCCGGAACCAACGGTGCCCTGCGAAGAGTCGCCGGTGCCGTCGCCGTGTGCGCGGGAGCCCCACTCAGCACCACCTTTCCACATGGCGAGGTCAGCACCGGTGTACTGAGGCCAGTTCGCGTGGAAAGCAGTGTTGTTGTTGGCCGAACCCGAGAAGGTGTTGTAGTGACGCATGTCACGCTGGCCGAGGTTCAGGCTGCCACCGATGGTGGTGTAAGCCTCTGCCTCTTCTGGCATAGCGAGGAAGGTCGAGCCGGCGAGCAGTGCGCCGCCGAGGCTAAAGCGAAGGATGTTTTTCATCTATCGGACCTCCTGAAGCTTGCTGGAGATGTCCGTCTTCAAGTTGGAGATGCGGACGTTGTTTTCGATCGCAAAGCCTTCACCCTTACCGAGAGCCACGGGACCCTTCTTGGTGTCGACGGTGCGGAAGATGCCGCCCATCGCTGCGTAGACAGCGTGATCGATCTCCGGGTGCCATCCTTCGACTGCGCCACGGAATACGACGACCTCGTTGCCGAGGCGGTACTCGCTAGGAGCAGGCATGGTGGTGACGGTCATGGACTCACCCTGGTAGGTGCCGCCCAGGAATGCCGCTTCCACGGAAACCTGTTGCCCGGTGTAAAGGTCCTCGCCTTCGACGGTGAGAATGGTGTAGATTCGTTGATCATTTTCAGCCGCCACGTACTTCACAGTACGGACATCGGTGATGGTTCCATGGACCGCGGAATCGGTCTTGGACACCATCTGGCTGAGATTCAACTCCTCGATGCACGCGGAGCCACCCTGCACGAGCAGGACGGCGAAAACCGCGGCTAGAAGCCAGCGCAATGTTTTCATCTTGTTCTTAGGGTCTAAGGGAGGTCTGGAGCCTGGAAAGGTTCCAGGACGCCCGGTGGGTACTATTCGGGACACCGAAATGCCCCCGTAGGTTCCTGGAAATCCGCCGAATCCGGCACCATTACAGGCTTTAGCCGGAATTGGCAGGGCGACTCCAGCCCTAAGTTTTATCAGGAGAACCCAGACTCAAATGCCATTTTCTAGTGGAAAAAGGGATTGTCGTGTAAAAATGAGCAGATGCGACGCGCTCTCATACCCCTCCTCTGTGGCGGTGCTTTGGCCGCCGGCCTCCTGACACAGGCCGACGCTGGCTCCGAAACCCTGCAATTGGGCCCTTCTGAGGTCCAAATCCTGCCCTACGGCCTCATGCCAGAGGTCCGCTACACCAACCTCTCGGTGCCGATGCAGGTCCAGCTCTACAACCCGGGCGATGCCACGGTGGAACTGGTCGAATTGCTGGTCCAAACCCCAGAGGGGGAGCTGCTCGCGCGCACGGACCTCGCCAATCTGCCGCTTCAGGGTGACCAGGGGGCCGTCGAAGGCATCTACACCGATATGGAGCGGGTTGATCCAGACTTCAGCCACCGTCACAACAACCGCCTCTACATCCCCCTCGAGGAGCGCACTCCTCTGGGGCCAGAGGCCGAGGCCGAGGCCATGCGTCGGGTGATCGATGGGGTGAACGCGTTGAAGCACTCCGGTGCTCCGCAACTCCACAATGCCCAGTTCGAACTCAACCTCGAGGACTTGTTTGGACCCGAATCCATCGCGGGCGACGTCGCGCCTTACGAGGTGGTGGTGGTCTGGAATGATGGCACCGGGCAGCTGCAGCAGAATGTGCTCAGCCACTCCATGACCCGCATCGCGCATTTCCGTCCGGCTCCAGCTGGACACTGGTCATATCAGCGCGGATCGGCCGGTTCTTGGGTCACGGGTGATATGCACGTGCATAACTGTCGCGATGAAGCCATTGGTGGTTGTGATTCCTGCGCCGCGGAGTCCACCAACATCACCGGTGCCTTCACCAACGCCCAGCTCAAGACCCAGTTCCAAGCCATCGGCTTCGATTGGTTCAGCTCGACCACCCACAGCTACTGCATCAACTCCGATACCGAGTTCAACGCAGTCCTGACCGAGTCGCAAACCCTGTCCGATCCGTCCTTCGTGATGCTGGCCTCCACCGAGGTTTCCGGCGCCGAGCAAGGCCCTCAGACCGGCAATGACAGCGCCGACCTCTTGTGCGCCCTCGGTTTCGGCGACCACGACGTCCACCACATGGGTGCGCACAACATCGATTCGCGCAAGTGGGGCGGCCGCGATGGTCTGCTCGATTTCTGCGACAACCCGATGAACAACCAGGGCACCAACAACTCTCAGGTCAATGCTGAGGGTGGTTTCACGGTGGCGCATCACCCGGCGTCGAGCTTCTGGGCCTACAACAGCACCGGCTGGATGGCTGGTCAGGAGAGCAATGCTGTCCGTGGCGTCGAGGTCTGGAATGCTTCCGAAGGTCTCGGCACCTGGCAGGCCTTCCACCGCAACTGGTGGGTCGATCGCATGACCGAAGGCATGATCCTGTATCCCTACTCCGGTTCGGATACCCACGACACGGTCTACAACTTCGGCGCGGTCCACACTTGGCTGCCCGCGACCTTCGACAGCGACAACCTGACCACGGCCCTGAAGACCGGCAACAGCTACCTGTCGAATGGCCCCTTCCTCGAAGCGACCCTGAACGACGGCGGCTCCCGTGGCTTGCCGATGGGTGGCAAGGCCTCGGTGCCTGGCTCGCGCATCCCGGCGAACTTCCAGGTTTACGTGGACGTCAGCTACAACGTCGACTTGAGCGGCTCGACCATCACGGTCTACCGCGGGGAAGTCGGTGGCGGCGAGACCGTCATCCATCAGTCGGGTGGCTACACCGGCGGTGGCAGCTTCCAGGTTCAAGACACCTTCCCGTCCAGCAGCTGCTGGTATCGCGCGGAAGTGCACAACAGCAACTTCTCGGAGTCGGCACTGACGACCCCGATGTTTGTGACCCTGCGTTAAGCCGTCGCCTGTTAGAATCCCGCCGGATGCCGGACAGGATTCCCGCAGATTGGTCGCCCGTGATTCGGGTCGACGACGCCGATAGCCTTCGCCAAGCCATCTCTCGATGGGAGGCGGCGGGTGTCATCGGTGTCGATACTGAGGCCAATAGTTTCTTCGCCTACCACGAGCGGATGTGCCTCTTGCAGGTCTCCGCGGAAGGCGAAGACTGGATTGTCGACCCCATCGCACTGGGAGATGATCTTCAACTGATGGTGCCGTTGTTGGCGAACCCCGAGATCGTGAAGATCTTTCACGCGGCGGAGTTCGACTTGATGATCCTGCGCAAGGATCTCGGCGTGGAGGTGCGTGGTCTGTTCGATACGCAGGTCGCGATGACCTTGTTGAAGCACGACAAGACCGGCCTTGCCGCGTTGATCCAAAGCTACTACGGCATTGAATTGTCGAAGAAGGAGCAGCGTTCGAACTGGGGGCAGCGTCCGTTGACGCGTGAGCAGATCGCTTATGCGCGGATCGACACGCACTTCCTGGTCGACCTTTACGAGCGCCTGGTGAAGGAACTCGAAGAGGCCAACATGACCGGCGCGGCTTATGGAGAGTTTGAGCGTCAGGAGAATGAGATCCTGATTCCAGGACCACCGAATCCCGATCGTTACCAGAAGATCAAGGGTGCGCGTGGGCTCGATCCCGCCGCCATGGCGCGCTTGAAGGCGATCTTCGAGTGGCGTGAATCGATCGCCGAGAAGCGCGATGTACCGCTGTTCCGCGTGTTGGGGAATCAAGCCCTCGTGGATATGGCGAAGCGTCCGCCGACGGATCGAAAGCAGTTGGCGGAGATCAAGGGCGTCGGGTGGAAGAAGGCCAAGCGTTACGGCGATGAGATGATGGCCGCACTTGGTTCGGCCAAAGGCAAGCGCATCGAGAACAATGTGCCGAAGGTGACTCCGGCAGAACGTCGGGCGCGCAAGGTGCGGCGCGAGAACATGGATGCATTGCGCGATTGGCGCAAGAATGCCGCGCGTGATCTGGAGTTGCCGAGTGAACGTCTGATGCACCGGCGCCACCTCGAGGCGATCGGCAAGGCACTGCCGCGTACCAGTGAAGAACTGTTGGCCGTGGTACCTTTGAACGACTGGCAGCGCGAGCATTTGGAGCCGTCGCTGTTGGAAGCCCTCGAAACCCTTCCCGACCCGGACCAGGCATGAAGACTTTGATGATGGTGATCCTGACTTTGGCGATGTGCAGCTGCACGGCGCCGGAAGCGCGCCAGGGTGATGCGAAGGCACAAGCCGTCTCGAAGTTCGAGGCTGCGGATGCATCCTTTCCGATTGCCGCAGCACCGGAGTTCGATGCCGATGGCAGCACGCAGGAAGAGCGCGATCTAGAACGGATCGGGCGTCGCGACTAAGGCGTTTGTTTTAAGCAGTCGTATCGCTGAGCACGGCTTGCAGCCCGCGCTCGAAGAACTCCCGCTCGAGCCCATGGCCGATGAAGACGAGTTCGGTGCGTGGCGGGAAGGATTCCGTCCATTCGCCATGCGCCTCGACGGAATAGAGATCGTAAACACCTTGGAGCACGCATCGATAGGGCATGCCGTGGATATGCAGGAAGCCTTTGTAGCGGACGAGGTCTTCGCCGAGTTGTTGCACGCAGGCATCCAGCCATAGGCGCGTTTTCAATTCATCGAGCGGCACCTCGGAAGTGATGCTGATGGATTGGATGCCACTGTGGCCGGCGCCGTCGGCATGCGCGTGATCGTGCGCGTGGTCTTCAGGCTGCGGAAGAACCGGCAACTCCCTGCGACTCGCTTCAAGAATGGCATGAAGCGGCAAGTCGGCTTGCGTGGTGGGATGGATGTTGGCGGTGGGGTTGATGCCGCGCAGTTGGGTCTCGCGTTCTGCGAGTGCATCGGCCTCCACCAAGTCGGACTTGTTCAGCAGCAGGAGGTCAGCGAGTGCGATCTGTTCGACGGCACTGCGATGGCTGAGTGCGGCATCCAGATTGGCCGCATCCACCAGGGTGACGACCGACTGCACGCGGAAGTAGGTGGCGATGTCGTCTTCCACCAGGAAGGTGCGCAGCAGCGGGGCGGGTTCGGCGATGCCCGTGGTCTCCAACACCACGCGATCGAACTGCGGGCGCTTGCTCCAGGGGAATCGCTTCTTGCGCAGACGCTTCAGGCTTTCGACCAGGTCGCCACGGATGGTGCAGCAGACGCAGCCATTGCTTAGCTCGACCAGATCATCATCGCTGCGCACGATGAGGCGGTCGTCGATCCCGATCTCGCCGAATTCGTTGACCAGGACGGCATAGCGAGTGCCACGGTCGTTCTGCAGCAGGCGATTGAGCAGCGTGGTTTTTCCAGCACCCAACCATCCGGAGAGCAAAGTCACCGGGGTCTGCAGGGCGCGGGTGGGATCGGTCATGGCGGGTGATTATCTCTTGGCGGCGGCCCTACAATCCCCGCATGATGGAGGGATTCCAAGGGTCGTTGTTCGGAGCGCCAGAGGGGCGTTACGCGCGCGTGGCCTTGGATACGCCGGTGCGCCGGGAGTTCAGCTATCACGTGCCGGAATCCTGCGAGCCGATGGAGCCCGGTTGTCGGGTGCGCGTCCCCTTCGGGCGCCGCGAAACCTTGGGCGTGGTGGTCGGCGTGGATGCTCATCCACCGGCAGACGTCCCGGCCGATCGGATTCGTTCAATCAGCACCAAGCTGGATGTGGAGCCTTTGCTCACGCCGGCACTGTTGCGCTTGGCCAAGAGCATTGCCGACGAGACCTTCTGCTCCTGGGGGCAGGCATTGTCCGCCATGCTGCCCGCCGCCCTCCGACGCGATCGCCCGCGTCGCACCATTCCCGTGGTGGAGTTGGTTGCTGTTCCGGAAAAAGAAGAGTTCGAGAAACTCGAGAAGAAGTTTCCGAAGCAGGCCAAGGCGGTTGCCTATCTGCAGCAAGCAGGCGGCCCGATGGAGCTGCGCGAGTTTCGTAATCGCACCGGCTTGTCGAAGTCGCCGCTGGACACTCTGGCGAAGAAGGGGGTGGTTAAGTTTGGGCGCAAGACCGAAGTGCTCGACCCCTTCGCCGATGTCGAGATCGTTCGTGATGCACCCCCGACCCTGACACCTGCGCAGGACCTGTGCGTCTTCGAGGTCAACGAAGCGCTCGACCGCAAGGCTTACGAAGCCTTCCTCCTGTTCGGCATCACTGGTTCCGGCAAGACCGAGGTTTATCTGCACGCACTGGAGCATTGCCTGGCCCAAGGACGCGGCGCCATCGTCTTGGTTCCGGAGATCGCACTCACTCCGCAAACCGTTTCGCGATTCCGCGCGCGGTGCGGTGAGGTTGCAGTCCTGCATAGTGGCCTGACCGACGCCGAGCGCCATGATCAATGGTTGGCGATTCGCGAAGGTCGCGTGCGTGTGGTGGTCGGTGCGCGCTCGGCCTTGTTCGCGCCGATGCCCGACCTTGGTCTGATCATCTTGGATGAGGAACATGAATCCTCCTTCAAGCAGGAATCCACACCGCGCTATCACGCCCGCGACGTCGCGTTGGAGCGTTGTCGCTTGGAGCATGGCGTATGCATTCTTGGAAGCGCGACGCCGGCGCTGGAGACTTGGGCCAAGGCTTCGGTTCCCGGGGGCATCCGCAAACTGGAACTGCGCGAACGCGTCGCTGGTGGCAAGTTGCCGCACATCCAGGTGGTGGATATGCGCGTGCAGAAACCGGAGAAGGGCAAGTGGTTGGTATTTTCACAACCCTTGGTCCAAGCCATGCGCACCACCTTGGAGCGCAAGGAACGCGCGATCCTTTTCCTCAATCAGCGTGGCTTCGCACCGGCGTGGCATTGCCGCAGTTGTGGCGGCAGCGTGCATTGCGAAACATGCGATGTGGCACTCACCTATCACCGATGGCGGCGCAAGGCGATCTGCCATTACTGTCTGCATGAGGAAGAGCCGCCGCAAGTATGTCGCAACTGCAAGCATCCTGTAGAGATGGTGGGGGTGGGGACCGAGCGCGCGGAAGACACGGTGACTCGTTTGTTCCCGAAGGCGCGCATCGCCCGCATGGACCGCGACACCATGTTGCGGCGTGAAAGCTATGAAGAGGTGCTTGCCGACTTCGGAGCCGGGAAGTACGACTTCCTCCTAGGAACACAGATGGTGGCGAAGGGATTGGATTTCCCGGATGTCACCTTGGTGGGGGTGTTGAATGCCGACACGGCTTTGCATCACCCGGATTTCCGCGCCAGCGAGCGATGCTTCAACTTGATCGCACAAGTCGCCGGCCGCGCCGGTCGTAGTGATCGCGGCGGACGTGTGGTGGTGCAAACTTGGATGCCGGAACACCCAGCGATCCAGGCCGCGCAGCAGCATGATTACGAACGTTTCGCAGCCAAGGAGTTGGAAGAACGCAAGCTGTTCGGCTTTCCCCCTTATGGCAGGGCGATGCGTCTGACTTTCGAGGCGGAGCATCGGGAGCGCGTCGAGACGAACTCGCAGGAAGCGGCAGAGAAGTTGCGCGCGGTGATGAGTGCGCGCACCAAGATCCTCGGGCCGAGTGCACCACCGGTAGAGAAGTTGCGCGGCAGGATCCGTCGTCAGATCTTGATCAAGACGGATCGCGATGGGCTGCATGCGATGCGGGATGTGCTGTACGACCTGTGCCAGAAGCAGGGCGTGGTGGTGGATCCGCTGTAAGCGGATAGGATTGAGAAGTGCCCGATTACCACCCCCTATTCTTGTCGATGATTGGCGTGGGTCTCCTCATAACGCTACTTGGCTTGTTTATTCAGCTAAGGGGTAAGCCTGTGATCTACAGGGAGAAGGATGCTTCGGTGCTCCATAATTTGCACTTCCTTCTTTTTTTCGGTTGGCTGTGTGCAAGTTCACTGGCCAGCGGATACTGGAAGTACGGATTGCCTATCCTCGCGCTGTTTGGCGTAGGCGCCCTCTTCTACTGGAAGAAGAAAAGCCCATGGTCCGTTCTTGGCCCCACTCGCGATGAGCTTTTCCAAGGAGTGGAGAATGCCCTCAAAGCCGAGGGTTTGGATCCGTGTAGAACTCGGAACGGCTTCGAGATCGACAGTCGATCCGCGTACTTGATGGTGGATTGCTTTCCTGGGAGCAGGTCTGGATCCATCGAGAACCTCGACAAGGTCTTTGGCACTGATGCAAAACGGATGAGGGACCTCATCGCAGCTAGTTTGGAATCGACCGCTGCTCCCATCCCGACCAAAGCACTTCGCGGAGAAATGTACCTTGGGCTTTTCAGCTGTGCATTGGGCGTTTTGGGCGCATGGCTCATGACCCAGGTTTAAGCCCGCTAGTGCAAGCTCGCTGCATCTCCCGGGGTGATCCACGACCAGCGTCTATACTCAGAACATGCAATTGATCCTCCAGGGTGTCGTCCTGTTTTTAATTGGACTGATTTTCTGTGCTATCGGAATCGTGAACTTGCGCAGAAGGCGGCCCATCTTGTTCCCGGCATATTGGTTCGGCGGTTTGTTCCTCGTGTGCATCCTTTCGCCGCTCATTCCACTGCTTCTGCATCTTGATATCGCAGGCGCCTGGCTCATCCTTCTCGCGGTGGCGCAGATCGCATTCATGGTTTACTTCGCCAGGCTTGTTTTCCGTGGACACATCGTCATGGGCATGACCGCGGATGTGGTGCAGGAGGCCTGTGAATTCGCCTTCCGCGAGGGGCAAGAATCCTTTGAGCTGACCTTGAATGGATATCGGTTGGCGGGGCGTACGGAACGCTTGGATGTTTCGATCCAAAACGCACTTGGAAGTGGCCTCATCCGCAATGCAAACAAGGTCTTGGGCTCCGATGCTCCCGGTTTCCTCGACCGGGTCCATGAAGTCTTCCAGGAGAAGGAAGAGGAGTTCATGCCGAAACACTTCTATCTGATCCTGGCCTCAGGAGCCCTCTTGCTGGCCGCCGGGGCCATGCTGGTCGGATTGAAGTTTTTCTAATCCTTCGCCTTCAGGTCCGCGCCATCCGTCAGGTCGACGGTCTCGCCACCATTGCCCACCGCAAGATCGGCGAGGAAATCAGCGCGCACATCACCCGCGGCAATGGTGTTGATGACCACATGCCGGTCACGGTTGACGCGCTCCAACTCCGCAAGGATGGCGCTCGGCATCACCACACGGCCGAAGGTCGGGTCGCCGTCGGTCAGTAGGAAGATGGTCTGCACATCCTGGAAACTCAAGGCGGTCATCAAGGCGCCGTAGAGGTTGGTCGGGCCTTCCGGGCGAATGCCGTTTAGGTAATCGCGCGCTTCGATGGCGGTCTTCGCGGAACCGGGAACCAGTTCCTCCTTCCACACTTGCACGCCGCTGGAGAACAGCACGATATTGAACTGCACGGAATCATCCAACATCGCGATGGTGTCGGCGAGTGCCGTGGAGAAGTGTTCGTAGAAGCTGAGGCCGGTCTTGTACGGCTCCATCATCGAACCACTCACGTCCATCACGAAGACCACGCCACCTTGTGGCACCAGCACTCCGTGATAGGTCTGCGTCACGATGGACTGATGACTCTCCGCCCGACGTGCACGCAAATCGGCAAGGCGTAACGCGGCATCTTCCTCACTTGGCAGCAGGAAGTGCTCCGGAAGATCGGCGTACCACTTGCTCCAGATATTGAGGGCCGGGCCGAAGTCTTCTCCGGTCAAGATGCACAGGGCCTCGACGGCATCGTCGCGCACACGGCCGGTCTCTTCCTCAACGCGGGCAACCAAAGGTCCGATGGACTCCGGGCGTCGGAAGGGCTGTAGGGTGGCGATGGCGGCAGCGCGGACGGACCAGTTTGGATCCTCAAGGCGTGCCAGTGCGGCATGGAAAGCGTCTTCCGAATCGGGGAAGGACTTGAGGGCGTCGACGGCGTGCAGACGGATGGGGGCGCGGCTGTCTTCGCACAGGAGGATCAACTGCGGCGCGAGTTCAGGTGGCAAGTCTCCAAGACGCGCAAGAGCCCAAGCGGCTGTGGTGCGTGTCTTCGGATGTTCATGACCCAGTTGCGTGATCAAGGTGGAGACCGCCGCATCCGGATGGGCGCGCACCAGACCTTCGATCGCGAAATCGCGGATGCGCGGGCTCTTGTGGTCGAGCAGCTTCAGCAACACTGGCGCACAACGATCGGGTTGCGCTTCGGCGGCAATCGAGATGGCGGATGCACAGGCACCGACCACCGCGATGGAATCATGATCGAGTCCATCTTCAATCAGGACATCCACTTCATCCAAGCGTGTCGCAGCTTGCAGCAGCTTCTCGATATCCGGCTGCAACGCGAGGTTGTTGGCGTGGCTATAGGCGCGCAACAAAGTGCGAAAGCTCTCGGCACCTCCGAAAGTGGCGAGTGCGCGCAGGGATTCCAAGCGCAACTGCAGGTCGGGGTCGGTGAGATAACCCTCCACCAAACGCAGCCCTTTCTCCAACTTCAACTTGCCGACGCCATACACACCCACACTCGCGTAAAGCTTGTCCTTCGACTTCGCCGCCTTCAGGACCACGCGATCCAAGCGCGGCACATCGCGATCGATCAGACGGCGCAAGATCTCGCCGCGGATCTGCAGATCCTTCTCCTTGGTCAGACGTTTGTCGCGTAGATAAAGCAGATCCTCATCACTGCCGCGCGAGAGGTCGAGACATGCCTGGCGTCGAACTTCGGGGTGGGCGCGGTCGCGGGAAAGGATGCGCAGTTTGTCGTAGGCATAGGGGGTATTGCTCAAGGCGATGCCATGCACCGCGGCTTGGGCGAGCTCACCTTCGAGGCGGGTGAGGAGTCGCAACAGGGCGTCGACCGCTTCATCGGTGCCGCGTTCCCCAATAGCGTGGAGGCAGGCCACCGCTTCGGATGGCTGGGCGCGGGCGCGACGCAATTGGGAAAACTCCGCCAGCTGCTGATCAAGCGAAGCGGCGGTTGCAGATGCGGGTTGCTGGTCTCCGGCTGCCTGGGCGGGCAGGAGGGTCAGAGCCAGCGACAGGAGGTAAGGGAGCATCATGGGTTTATCGGGAATTTGCTCCGTGAGGCGGCGTGAAAATAGGGCTTCTAGCCTGAAAAGTCACCCAAAACCGTGGACATGGAGCAGAAAGCGATAAAATGGTCGGAAAGTAGATTGTCGAATCATGTTCCAGCCAAGCACCATCATCGAACCTTTTCGGGTCAAGGTCGTCGAGCCTCTCCCGGTCCGAACCCGCGCTCAACGGGCCTCAGCGCTCTCTGAGGCCCAGCTCAACCTGTTTTCGGTGCCCGCACGGGAGGTCACGATCGACCTGATGACGGATTCCGGCACCTCGGCCATGAGCCAGGAGCAGTGGGCCGGCATTTTTCGCGGCGACGAGTCCTACGCCGGCGCCGATTCGTTTTTTCGCTTCCGCGACAAGGTGGCGGCGCTAACCGGCATGCCTCATGTGATTCCCGTGCACCAGGGGCGGGCGGCGGAGCGCATCCTGTTCACCGTGGTCGGCGGCGGCGACCGCATCATCCCGGCCAATACGCACTTCGATACCACCCGCGCCAATGTCGAGGCGAGTGGGGCGGAAGCTCGCGACATGGTGATCGAAGAGGGGCGTTCGCCCGCGACCGAGCACCCGTTCAAGGGCAATCTTGATGTGGTGGTCTTGGAGAACCTGCTTGCCACCCAAGGCGATGTCGTGCCGATGGTGGTGATGACGGTCACCAACAACTCCGGCGGTGGTCAGCCGGTGTCGATGGAGAACATGCGCGCGGTACGCGAAGTCTGCGATCGTTACGACACACCGTTGTTCCTCGATTGCGCTCGCTTCGCTGAAAACGCTTGGCTCATCAAGGAACGCGAAGAAGATCAGAAGCAGCGCACTCCACGGGCCATTGCAGAGGAGATGTTCCGGCTTGCTGATGGCACTTGGATGTCTGCCAAGAAAGACGCTTTCGGCAACATCGGAGGTTTTCTTGCACTGAAGGACGATGCACTCGCAGCGGAGTGCCGCAACCTGCTCATCCTCACCGAAGGCTTCCCCACCTACGGCGGACTTGCCGGCCGCGACTTGGAAGCCCTGGCGATCGGTTTAGATGAAGTGTTGGAGGAGGATTACCTGCAGTACCGCATCCGGAGTACGCGTTATGTCTGGCGTCACTTGGACCAAGCCGGAGTGCCCTTGTTGCGCCCAGCCGGTGGACATGCGGTGTACCTCGATGCTCGCGGTTTCCTGCCGGAAGTGCCGCCAGAGCAACTTCCTGGCCAAAGCGTGAGCATCGCGATGTTCCTCGAGGGGGGCGTGCGCGCCTGCGAGATCGGCACTGTGATGTTCGGACGCACCGGCGCCGACGGCTTGCAGCAACCGGGCCCGATGGACCTCGTACGCTTGGCGATCCCGCGTCGGGTCTACACCCAATCACATATGGATTATGTGGTGGAGGTCGTGCGTTACGTCTTTGACCGGCGTGAAAAGTTGGGTGGCCTACGCATCATCAACGAGCCGCCGGCACTGCGTCACTTCACCTGCGGTTTCGAGCCGATCGGCTGGGATCCCTTGGCGGAGTAGGGCAGCAGGCGTGAGCTACTGGTTGTAGAGCTCGACTTCGGCGAAGCCAACGCTGGCATCCTCACCTAAGCGTCCGCGGTCGAGGTCGAGGACCTTGATGCGCACGCGGCTGACGCGAATGGGGTTGTCGAACTCCAGCGTGATCTTCTGCTTGAGGTCACCGCTGAGGGTGAGGATTTCCGCAGGACGTTCATTCACGCGTACCTGGAGTTGCTGAATGCGCGGCATCCGCTCTTCCGCATCGTGCGCGACCGGCGCCAGCACCAACTTGAGACTAGAGGCTTTGGGTGTCCGGCCGAAGCGCACATCGCAACTCGGCTCCTCGTCTTCCGGATCACAGAACCAGGAAGTGTTGGGGTTGCCGTCGGTAAGGTTGTCGGGAGCGTGGCGTGGCAAGGAACTGGAGACTCTTGCCGACGGCCGCCCGGCTTGTCCCAGGTTCCATTCGCCTTCATCCACATAGGCCAGGCGTTCGGGCGATGCTCCATCCTTCTGCTCGAATTCAATCGTGCCCGAGCTCAACATCGCATCGCCGGCCTGCACCGCATCGGCGCGCAGCGTCCAAGTTCCAGGCATGTCCAGCTGAGGCTGAATCGCGAAGCGACGCTCCTGAAACTCCTCGATCCGCACCCAATCCCCGACAGGCGGTTTCAGCCAATAGACCACGCGGACGATGTCCTCAAAGCCAGGTGTCGTGCTGTCGATCCACAAGGAGACGGGTGGGCGCAAGGACAGACGCATACGCAGATCCCCCTCCGTTTCGATCATGCTGGGATTGCCACGCGTGACATTGGTGACAGCGTGATTGCCCGTCGCCCGACGTAAGAACAGGAGCGCAAAGCAATCCGAGATCGGTTGCGGTTCATCATTCCATGCGCCGGTATCCAGCTGCAGTCCGACGATCTCCGCCGCGCCTTCCCAATACCAAGCGTGATCCCCGAACATCTCGGTATCGGCCAAGCCGCCTGCGCGTTCCAGCCCATAGAGGTAATAGAAATTCCAAACCTCCGGTGTGCCGTTGCCCAGACCCCAGTTGTGCCCCAACCAAGCGATACCCGACGCGATCCCCTGATCCACCTTCTTCTTCAGCGTCGTATCCGTCGTCATGTCGAAGTGACTGCGACAGATCGCCAAGGTGCCCACCCCAGCCGCCGACATCGATGCTCCGGCATCCCCGCCCCCGATGAAATACGCAAAGCCCACCGGCGTGGCCCCACCCGTTGTCGGACGGTTCGACGCCTTCTGTTGCGAACAGTTCAGGGTGCCGCGCGCGAGTTTGCGCCAAGTCGTTTGCGGAATGGTGATGCCACTTGCAGAAGCGGCACGCAATCCAAGCGCCGCGTATTGGGCATTGGAAAGATCGCCACTCCAGCCCGAGGTTTGTTCGCCATAACCCCAGAGACCATTGGCCATTTGCCAATCCACCAGGTCCGCCGCGAGTTCTTCCATGCGCGGTCTGTCCTGCGGATCACCACCGGCGTTGTAGGCCATCAACTCCAGGGCCACCGCATAGGTTTGGGTGGCGCGTTGCTTGCGCAGATGCGCCAAACCCTTGAGCACCGATTCATGGCGCGGGCTCACACCACTTTTCACCAAGGTATAGATCGCAAGAGCGCTACTGCCATTGGTGTAGTTCGGATAGGCCGGCCAGGAACCATCGATGGCCTGGCGATCGAGTAGATATTCCACGCCAAGATCGATTGCGCGATGGATCCTAGGGTTGCTGATGCGACGGATCGATTGCATCTCGAAACTCCAGCCCGCCGTCTTCGCTTCGACTTGCACCAAGAGATGATTCAATCCCGGCTGCACATCGAGATCCAAACGATGCGCGGTGGGTTTGAATACACGATGGGTCTTGTCGACCAAGACGCGCTTGCCATTCCACCAAAGGCTTATCGCGCCAAGGCCACCGACATGGACGGGCTGCACTCCCTCGGCATTGGCATAAACCGGCAGATACAAGAAGGCGGTGGCGCCGTCGCCCCAATCGGGATTCGCACGCAGCAAGGGAAGGAGCTCGGCGAGATCGAGGCGTCCACTGTCGAGCAGAAGCCGCTCCCGGGGGTTGATGCTTGCAGCATCCTGGTCGGCCAGATGAGCCGCCACATCAGGCTCAATCCACGGAACCTGCATGCCCTCCGGCCCTTCGTGGGTGGCGCCAAGTTCCTTCCACGGCACCCCGACCAACATCTTCTTGGCCGCTGTCTGCACTCTACGACGTTCAGCCCCCTGAGCCTTTGGCAACGGCCCAAGTAGCCTCCACGCACCCACTTCGAGGTGATCGACCGATTCTTGGGCGGCTGGCGACGGATTCTGCGCAACAACCGTCAAGAACAAGGAAACCAGGGCGAGCATTCTGACTTTAGGTTACTTCCGCGGGTGCGGTAACTTGGTGCCTTCCAGATGAGAACCCTCCTCTCCATTCTTGCCGTGCTCGGCCTCGCTTTGCCTGTGGCCGCCCAGACCTCCGAAGGGGAGGAGCATGTCAGCCTGCGCTACGGCCGCGCTGCCCTAGAAGCGGGTGAGCACCCGGAAGCCTATGGCCATTTTCTTTTTGGGTTGGCGCGTGCGACCGAGCCGTTGCCGATCGTGGCCATGCTGCTTGAGAATGCCGCCAAAGCCGGCGACGAGGATGCCCGGGCTTTGTGGGCGCATGAGTACTACGCACTTGGTGCCGATGACCGCGGCAACCTGAATTTGAAATCGGATCTGAAGGCCCTGATGCCGGAAGAGGATCCGTGGCCCAACGCCCTGGCTTCGGCGCGTGCAGATGCCGTGCGCGAATTGGCGAAATTCCGCGATCGTCAGGCGAGTGGGAAAGGCAGCGGCGATCCGTTCTTGGCCGAATGGGCGGAAGACCTCGCGCGTGGTTTGGCTTTGGAGTCCACGGCATTGCGTGCCAAGTTCGCGGCGGAACTTACGCCTGCGGTTGAGGTTTCGCACAGCACCCAGAAGAGCGTGATGAAGTCCCTGATGCGGGTGGCGCGGCAAGGCTTCTCGACCAGTGATCCATCTTTGACCGTACGCGCGGCACGATGCCTGCGCGGGATGGCAGCGCAGGCCAACTTCCCGGCATTGGAAGGCCCACCTCCGCCTTCGACCACCAAGGAAGCAGCTTCCGCAAATGCTTCCTTGCAGCGCGCGCGCGAGATGTTGGCGAAGGAATCGCGCATCTGGTCGATCGACGAGTTGGAAGACCTCGATGAGGACATGCAACGAGAGTTCACCTTGAAGCATGCAACCTTCGCGAACCCTGGCGTGGCCTTATCGCCGAACGGTTTGTATCGCGTAGAGACTTCCTGCGGTTACTGGACTTTGCTTGGCACTGCACAAACGGTAGAGGAACACCATGAACGTCTGCTCGCCTGGTATGGCTACGATCCCTTTGAAGGACGTCAGGGCATCGTGCGCATCGTGCCGGAATCGCATGGCCTGGAGATGGAGGGTGCAGGCTATTGGTGGGTCGGCGGATTCCAGGGCGGCGATGTCACCACTTTGGCATTCACGCTGAGCAATATCCCCGCGTTGGGGCGTGGCCTCACGCACGAACTCACGCACCGCTTTGATGGCGCGGCATTCGGTGGCCTGCCGGGCTGGTTAGCCGAAGGACGTGCGGTATGGACCGGCGCGCATTACGGTTCGATGTATGAACGCGAGTTCGTCGAGGACTATCTCAACTTCGGCACCATGTTCGACGTCGCGCAGATGGGTTACGGGGGACTGGATCGCCTGACGGTCTTGTTGGATGGCGAGAACGAGGAGTATCGGGATAACTACTCCGCGGGTTATGCCTTGTTCGCCTACTTGCGTTCCTGGACCGGCTTCGAGAATGGCAAGAAGGCGATCTTCCGCGAGCAGTTGGAGGCCTATCAGAAGGACCGCAAACGTTCGCGTGGTGGGGGAGCCGCCGGCTTCGCCCGTTACTTCTGCGATGGCAAGGACGGCCGCCCTGCAGACCTCGAGACTTTCGCAGCCGACTTCGAGAAGTTCCTGCGCGGCTTCTACTGGAAGGAGTTGGCGCCCTGGACGGATCGTTATGACCCCGGCGCACCCTCCGGCGATGCCGCAACTCGTGTCATGGATGAACCGACCTCCACTTGGCTCCGACGTCGGGCCGAGCCATGGTTCGGGCAGGACCAAGCGCGCATGGCCGCAGAGGTCCTGGTCACGGCAGGTCTGGACCGCGAATCCTTGCCGGCCTTCCTTTGGGCACTCGCCGTCGATGAACCTTCCGACGCCGTGCTCGAGGATCTAGCCGCGACCTTGGATCGCGTCGATGAAGAGGATGCGGCTTGGGTGGTGCGACATTGGCGTCGCTTCGCGGCTCCACGTCGGGATTACCGCAACACCGTCGCGGCAACGCCATTGCCCTTCCTCAACAAGTTGCCCAAGACCGAAGCCCTGTGGCAACAGATGCAGGAAGCGCAGATCGATTACCGCGCCCGCGGTTGGAACACCGCTGCTGCGGTGATGGCTGCGGAAGCCGATCGCCTCGGAGAAGCACTTGGGCTTCCTGCCTCGGGGCAAGTGCTGTTGCCGCAACCGGAAGAGAATGCAGAAGCACTCGCTCTGCACCCGATCCATCGTCCGTCGCGGCAATTGGGATTGGCGGGTTGGTTTGAAGATGGACTCACCGGACATGAGAAGGGTCGCGTCGAAGGCCTGTGGTTTCTGGACTATCAAGACGACCTGCACGTCGGGCGTAAGGAGATGCGTGGCGGCACCGACACCATGGACCGCGCCGCACACAACCGGGATGCCTTCGTCATGGCGCAGGAATGGATGGAGCCAGGGCGTTACACCTTGCGTACGAAGATCGAGCAGACCACATCCTTCTTCCATGGAGGGGTGGTCGTCGGATGGTCCCGACGCGACCGCAACATTCGCTTTGATTTCGCCGGCGGCGATGCACGATATGCGAGTGGGGAAAGCGAGAGCAACCTCGCAGGCAATGGCTTCGGTTGGACCCTGGATGGACTGTATGCGCGGCAGGCCGCACGTCGGGGAAGCGTTGGCTTCGAGCGTGAGAAGACGACTTGGTCCTTAGAGCTGCGGGTGGATGGCCCCACTCTGGAGGCTTGGGTGGATGATGAATTCGTCGGACGCATCACGACTTTGGATGCGCGTCCTATCCAGGGTTACATCGGTTTCTACACCTCCACCGGAGCCATGCGTGTGATCGCACCCGAGATCGAGCGACGCGACCGCCTCGCCTACATGCCTGGCGCCACAGCTCTCGGACGTGGACTGCATCCCACACGCGTCGGCGCAGAGAAACTACGCGATCTGCTTGACCGTCCCGTCACCGGTATGCCGCTTGCAAGTTCGGGCACGGGCGTTTTGTGGTTCCCAGAAGAACACGCCGACAAGCTCGAAGAGAAAGGCATGGAGACCTATGCCGAGGAACTCGAAGCGACCATTGCCTTGTTCTTGGAACAGTGGTCGGTGGAGGATCCCAGCCAAGGCATCACCATCCTCCTGCCCGAGAGCCTGCCTGAAGACGTGCGCCTTGGCCTCAGGAAGACCTTCGTCGGTGGCACCGAGGAAGATTGGGAGATCCCACGCGGCGATTTGTTCTGGAGCACTCACCCCGCGCGCCCGGATCTACTCGAGTCCGGCATGACCGTCGGCGGTTGGAAACGCCCCTTGGTCCTGTTTGTGGACCCCGCAGGCATCCTGCGCTTTGCCCGACGCCTCTCGAAGACCCACACCGGACTGCATCGCGATCTGCGTCAGCAGTTGCTTGAGTATCAAGACCATCGACGCCCCGGTCAGGCCGGTGCAGATGACTGACCCAAGCGCCTAGTGCAGTTCGATCTCGGAAAAGCCCACCTGGGCCGCTCCGAGTTTCCCACCGACGATTTCGATCACGCGAATCTTCAGGAAGTTCACCTTGGTCCGCGCCGGCAACTCGATCACCGTCTTGCGTTGGGTGGAAGTCTCCACTTCCACGATGGTCGGCTTCTTGTCCTTGTTGATCCACAACTCCACCCGTGCGATGCGTGGATGCTTATCCTGCTCCGACTTACGCGTGCGCGCTTGGGTCAGAAGCAGCTGAGTCGCCTTCGCCTTCTTGCGCAACTTGATCTCCACTTCCGGCGCGGTGTCGGTGGTGGCACAAAGCCATTGCGACCAATACGCGTTGTCGACCAAGTGCTCTCCGGAGTGGCTGCCAGCCTGCGTCGAGACCCGTACTTCCGGACGATAAGCCGGCACTTTGTTGCGGGTGCTATCACCGGCATAGGCCAAGTCCTCTGCGCGTAACCCAGTCTCAAAGGGCACCTTCAAGATCTCGGTACGTGCCTTGGTGCCGTCGGCCAGGGAGACTTCGGCATAAAGCTCGCGCGTGCCTGGCGTGTCGAAAGTCGTGCGATGCCCGAAGCGGCGATCCTTGCCTTCGCCAAGATCAAGCCACTGCTCTTCACCCACCCGACGCCCGAAGTAGACCACCGATTGCACCGCTAGGTTCTCCGGCGGCACGCACCAGAACACCAAGGGATCACCCTCGACGGCGTGCAGCACGATCGCATCCTTGTCTTCCGGTGTGTGATGATGACGTTTTGAAGCACCGGAACTTTCTCCAGTGATCGCAACTGCCGCCGTGGCCTTCTTCAAAAACAGCAATGCGAACGAAGTGCAGATGTCTTCCTCGCCATAGGCATTGGCCCACTGGCCTTCCGCACCTTGTGCCGTCACGAGGAAACTCGAACCCGTGCCATACCAATCGTGGCCGCCGATCGTTTCGGTCTCGAGCAGTGCTCCAATGCGCTCTAATCCATAGAGCCAATAGTGGATGTACTGCCGCCCCTGCCGCCCCGGGTTGGCGGTCATGGTGAGGTCGCGGTCCAGCCACTCCATCGCACCGACGATGGCATCATCGATCTTCTTCACCTCGGCCGGCTTTAACTTGTCGCCAAGCTGATCCTTGCAGATGGCTAATACGGCGATGCCTGCGGAAGTCATCGAACCGCTGAAGCCACTCGCGTGCGAAGGGTAGTAGATGAATCCCGCTCGCTTGGTCGACGCCTTCCGTGCTACCGGCTCCTGCGAAAGGAATGCACCGCGAATAGCAGCCTTCCAGATCTTGTCCGGCACTTCCACGCCCCGCTCCGACGCCGCTCGCAGTGCAAGAATCGCGAACTGCGAACAGGATAGGTCCCAATGTCCATCGGGGTAGGCCCATTGCCCATTGGAATCCTGCCAAGACATCAAGTCTTCGGCGCGTTCCTCGATCCACGGCAGCATTTCCGGATCATCCAAGGCTGCAAGTGCCAACACCTCGCAACTTGCCGAATAGGTCTTCTCCGACGGATAGCTCCGCAGGAACTCAAGCCCTCTTTGAATCGACGGATGTTGCTTCGGCACGCCCGACTTCAGCAGGGTGTAGAGCACCAAGGAAGTCGCGCCGTTGCGATAACTGTTCTGCACATTCGCCCACGAGCCGTCGATCAGCTGACGCCCAAGCAGATATTCCACGCCCCGATCGATGGCAATGTTGGTCGAAGTCTGCGCGACATTGCGTGCATCCTGCATCACGAAATACCAGGCGCCACCGTTCTGCGTAACCTGCACCATCAAGTGATTCACCCCTGGCTCCAACACCAAGGTCGTGCGGTTCTCATGCGGGTTCGCACCGGTAACACTTGGGTTGCGATGCACTTCCTCGCCGTTCAGCCACATCAGCATCGCATCATCACTGCCGAACGCGACCTTCTGTTCCGTGGCCGCCGACGCCGTGATGGGGCAATAAAGGAATGCGACCTTCTTGGCGCTGGTCTCGCCCGTTGCGGTCGCGAGATTAAAACTTCCCACATCGAAAGGCGTATCGCCGAGCTTGTCCTTGCCGACGATTGGTTTCCAAAGACGCATCTTGCCGCCGAGCTGGCAGCCGTTCGCACTGGGATCCCAGTTACGACCCGGCTTCATCTCCTTCAGGAAATCATGCGGCGCATGCTCGACCTTCAGATCGGCCGGATCATCATGCTGAAAAGCACCGATCACCGACCACGATCCGACTTGGATCTGCGGTTCGCCCACCACGTCCTCTTGTGCCACCGCTGGGGAGGCGCACAGAAGTAGGGTTAGGGTTGGGAGGGTGCGGGGAGGTAGGAACACCGCCGACAGCCTAGCACTGACGACGGCGATTCACGATTCCGCGGAGATAGGCGGCGCTATTGGACTTGCGCCGCGATCGCCTGCCCGAGGGTCGCGGTGGCCGGATCGTAGACCTGCAGCCACACGCTGGCGCCGCTCATATTCGCAGGCACTTGGAAGGGGAAGACGGCATCCCCGTTGGCGTCGGCATCGAGGGGATAGGTGCTGACGGGAGGCGTGAGCGAAACAAGCCCGACTGGTGAGAGCCATGGCCCCGCACCAGTCAGACTTAACCCTACCCAAGACCTCAAAAGAGGCGTGAGACCACTCGCTTGCAGAGTGGCGGCTTGACCGGCGACCAGCGGAGTCAAGCTGAGGCCCGGCGCATTGCCATCTTCGACCACGGCGCGCAGGAACAGATCGATCGATTCCGGTTGGAAGCCGACGAAAGTATCGCTGCAATCATCACTGAAGGTCGATCGCGCATTGGAGGGCGTGCTGTACGCAATGGTGAAACCCGTTTGCCCGCCACAGGGATTAGCCGGACGCATCTCCACCGTGAAGTCTTGCGAACCCACCTGGATGTTCAGCCCGCTCACATCGACGACCTGCCAGTTGGCGGTGTCGAGAGTGGCCGTGAGATCGTGCAGGATGCCGAGCACCAGGCCTTGATCATCGCGGATCAATAAATCGTATTCCGTGTTCGCACCCCACTGTGACGATGCGACATAGCGCACCTCCAACAGGTTGCCGGTTGCAGATCCAGTTGGCGTGAAGCGAACGGCTTGTGCCCAGTATCCCCACCCCGGATGGATGCCCGCGTTCTGGAGGTTGCGTGCATGACCGGTGTAGATCCCGGTGTCGTAGGCAAGTTCGGTGCTGTTTGGGGGCAGCGGCGGGGAGGTCACTGCGGCACGGGTCTGAGGGGATGACGTCGCGGTCGTGTGGCCGTTTGAGGTTGGCTGTTGGGCGGCCAAAGTCGACGCTAAACCCAGCACGGCCATGCTGAGCAGGCTTTGCCGCGCTGTTTCGCGGCTAACCAGAGGGGGAAGCGCCATGCTGGAAACCTATCACGCGAATC
>JBMYYH010000007.1:0-54963 GCA_049609225.1 Planctomycetota bacterium
CCTTGCCGTATGAGGTGCCGGCGGCGTAATCGACCAGGACCACAGCTGCGAGCAGCATGATGCCGGTGACGATGCTGAGCACCACTTCAACCGGAGGGCCTGGGTTCACGACCTTTGGCTCCTTGGCAGCCTTAGCCTTCTTGGCCTTGGGTGCCTTGGTCTTCTTAGCAGCTCCCTTAGGAGCAGCCTTCTTCGCGTTACGTCGACGTGCAGCCATCAGGGACCTCCTTACAGGCGGGTGGTGACGCGGTCGCCGGCGGTGACCATGGCGTTACCGGCCAGGTCGACAGTCGCGGCGGACTTGGTCTCGTTGACGGAGTGGACGAAGATACGGCCCTTGTAGGTGGCACCGTTATAGACGTCGTAGGTGTAGCCAGGCTGGACGTTGTCCTTCTTGCCGAGGTTGATCACCACGTAGGTGGTGTTGTCCACGGTGTCGACGGAGAGGACCGAGCCATCCATCTGAGGCTGAGCGCCAATGCTGTTCAGGTCGACCTTGTAGAGGCTGACCACAGTGGCGAGCTTGGCCTCGGCTGCAGAAGCACGCTCGGTTTCGCGCTCAAGCTTGAGGGCGAGGTCGGTGGCGGCTCCGTTAGCCATGTTGGCGGAATCCTCTGCGGAAGCCATGGCGGCTGCAGCAGCATCGCGTGCATCGAGAGCATCGTCGCGCTCTTGGCGGACGGCCTCGTACTGGTTGCGAAGAGCCTCCAGCTGGTTCGACTGCTGGCTGGTGGTGCCTTCGAGGTCACCCAGCTTGCCTTCGACGCCCTGCAGGCTAGCGGTCAAATCGCTGTTCTGCTGACGCTCGGACTCGAGGTTCTCTTGGAGAGCCGTCTTGTCGGCTGTGAGGGTGCTGTTGTCGTTGCGCAAACGGCTGGTCTCACCCTGGCTGGCTTGCAGCTGGGAGGTCAGGTCGGAGACCTGGCCATTGAGATCTGCCTCAGCAGTGGCGCGCGCAGCCTGCTCATCCTCGAGCTGGGTGCGGTAGCTATCACCATGCCCAATCAGGGACGCGGCTGCCCCCACAAAAAGGGCAGACAAGGCAAGGTTCAGAACGACGAAAAACTTTCCGATGGTACTCATCCCAGTAGGTTCGGGCGGGTTATGGGGAGGTGATGCGCAGGGTTGCGCGGGAGCCAGTCTAGGCGTGCGTGGGCATTGGGTTTACGCCTGAGCTGCGAAAAATCTAGCCCTCCCCCCAAGAAGGGTCAAGCCTCGACTGGAGAGACGGGTGGATTCTGCTCCTTCGGACGCCCCAACACCAAGGCGAGGAGGGCAGCCAGGCCACCTAAAGCACTCCAAAGAGGAGCCATCAACCAGCCCCAACTGCGATATGGACTGCTTGCATCGGCTTTGAGGGGCAAATCGACCCCCCACCAACCCTTGGTGCCCGGTTCCAACCCGATTTCCAGGGATCCATCGGCAGAAACGAGGCAGGTGACCCCGGTATTGGTGGCGCGCAGCAGGGCCAGCCCGGATTCGGCGGCTCGGAGACGGCTAGCGGCCAACATTTGGTCCATTTCCAGCCCCTTCAGGCCAAACCAATCCTCATTCGAGAGAACGATGACGGCCTCAGCACCCGCATTGGCCTGGTTGCGGAAGGGTGCTTCGAACATATTCTCCCAGCAGACCACGCCACCGAGGCTGGGCAGGCCGTCGACGGCGGGAAGTGGACCCGTTCGATCGGTGCGGTCGAAGTCCGGACGCAATCCGGTGGCCTCATGCACGCTTTTACTCAGTGCTTCGGCACCCGGGAAGGCACCGCCGAAGGGTAAGTACTCTCCAAAGGGCACCAACTCCTGCTTGCTGAAGTGTTCGACCAGGCTGCCGTCGTGATCGAACAGAACGAACTCCGTATTGCGGACGGATTGTTTCTGACCGAGCTCTTCTTCCGTGATCGGGTAATAGAAGTGCGCGCCGGTAAGGAAGTAGGTGTGTTCCGGCGCAAGGCGCAGGACAAACTCCGCCATGTCGCGCTGACGCTCCTGCACGAATTCGGTGGTGCGAACCTCATCCGGCTTGAAGGGCCATGGCCGACTCATGAATCCTTGCGCCTCTCGCTCCATCGTTGGATAAGGCCACATGGTTTCTGCCCACAACAAGACGTCTGGCTCTTCGCCGGCAACAAAGGCCTTATTGGTTTCCCTGAACTGCACCGCGAAGAACTGATTTGCATCCATCAGGATGTTCTTGTCCTCCACCGAGACATTCGGTTGGATAGTCAAACAGCGCAGACTGCGCTCCTCGGTGGCGGGTGCACTCAGGAATGGTGCGCCGAGGAGCAGAAGTCCGCCAAAGGTCAGGGCGGGTAGGCGTCGGTCGGAGGGACTTCGCAGGGTGGCGAGCAAGACTCCGCCGGTGGTCGCGAGCAGCAGCAGACCGAACTCGCCGAAGACGCGGGCATAGGGATAGAAGAAGGAAGGTTCCAGTGCCAAGCCGAGCGAAGCCCAAGGCACGCCGCCAACCCCAAGGTAGAACCAAGTCATGCGCAGATACTCGGCCGTGGGCAAGGCGAGTAAGGCGGCGGTTCCAGCGCCAAGGCGTCGGTGGATGAGGCGGAACAGGATCCCTTCCACCCACCAACAGGATCCGAGGATCAAAGAGGCACCGAACACAGCACCTGCGCCAGCTACGGCACTGGGGTTGATATTGGTCAGGAAGCTGAAGGTGAAGCACCAGAACACCACACCCCCTAGATAGTCGACCCAAAGGCGCTGGCCCTTACGCCAAGCCAAGAACCGCAAAGCCACCGCGATAAAGATCAGTGGCCAGGCACCGCTCCCGAACCAACCTGGCATCGCCAGGGCGCGGGTGACGGCTGCCAATAACGTGAGCAGCAGTGCGGGCATCAAGGTTTGGACAAAGGTAGGTAGTGCACGACTTGCCCTTCCTCCACGTCCGAGAACGGTGGAAGATAGAGCAATGCTTCGGCGCCGGAGAAACTCGTCCAATCACCGGAGCCGGATTCCTGGATCACGCGCAAACTCGGCATCGAGTCTGTGGGAGTACTGGCTTCGGCATCAGTTGGCCAAGGGTGGCCGGGATCCCAAAGACGTGCCGGCAACAGACGCGGACGCGCGCGACATTTTGCGCGCCCTTGGAGTTTGGCGGTGCGCAGTGGCCGTGGATAGATGCGATCGCAGGCGCTGAGCCGATCGATCACCAGACGTCCGAGTAACTCGAGGACCACGAAGGAGGAAACCGGATTGCCCGGCAGGCCCAGCACGATCTGCTTCTCGGTTGCACCCGCCCACACTGGCTTGCCCGGCTGCAGCGCGATCTTGTGGAACAACTTCTCCACGCAACATTCCTGAAACACCTGCGGGAGATAATCCTTCTCCCCCATGCTGACGCCGCCAATAGTGATGACCAGATCAGCCTTCTCCAGAGCGTCGGCCACCGCAGCTTTCAAAGCTTCCGGTTCATCCTTCACATGATGATGCTCCACCACCTCGGCGCCGAACGTACGCAGCTGCGTGGCTGCCAGCAGGCGGTTGGAATCACGGACTTGATGGGATTCCGGCATTTGCTGCAACGGGATGACCTCATCGCCGGTCGCAAGGACGATCGCCCGCGGCTGACGGTAGACCAACACCGGGTCGACCCCACATCCAGCCAAGGTTCCGAGGTCGGCGGCCGTCAAGCGCTGCCCGGGCTTCAAGAGCACACGCCCCACTTGCCCCATCTCCCCCTTCTGACGCACATGCTGCCCAGCCCTTGGCGCCGCCTCAATCTGCAGGGTTTCCCCTTCGACCGAGGTGCGTTCCACCGGAATCACAGCATCGGCACCACTGGGCACCGTGCCACCGGTCATCACCGCGACGGCCTGCCCTCCCTGAAGAGGAGTCTCACCGGCGGTACCGGCATAATAGGTCCCGACAATCTGCCGGGGTCCCTCCCCATCTTCGCTGCGCAAGGCAAAACCATCCATCGCCGAGCGGCAAACCGGGGGTTCGTCACGATCCATCGCGACTTCCTGAGCCAAGACTCGGCCCAAACATTCCTCCAAAGCAAGGGTCTCGGTGGAGACCTTAAGGGAATTCAGACGAGCCTCCAACATCTGCAGGGCTTCCGCGTACGAAAGCAAAGGTTGTCCTGGGCTCGGCTGCGTAGAATTCCGTGGTGTTGCCATGGGTCGTCGCACGCTCGCGTGCACCGCTCATCATAAGGCCGCCTTAAATGCCCTACCGCCCCATGTCCTTCTTCCAGAACCCCTCCCTTTTGCTGGCCGCCCTTTTGATCGTGGGTTGCTCGCGCCCCGCCGATGAGGATGACGGCACCAACCAGGCTACGGAGCCGGATTCCATGGCTGGAGCGGAGGAAGCGCCCGCCAAAGAACCGGTTTTGGTCCGCACCGCTGGCCTCAGTCGGGGCGATGTCGAGCGCATTCTCGAATCGACGGCATCGGTCCAGTCTTTGGATGTGGTCGAAGTGATGCCGGAACGCGCCGAACCAGTGATCGAAATCCTGGTCGAAGAAGGTGATCCCGTGGTCGCCGAGCAGGTGCTTGCGCGTCTTCGCGACGACAACGCGCGCCTGGCCGTGGCCGAAGCCGAAGTTCGGGTTCTCGAGACCAAGCAGGCGATGGAGCAGGCGCAGCGCGAGTTTGAGCGCGACCAGAAGTTGGTCGAGGAAGATGGGCCGACTGGCGTCTTGTCGGATCGCGATCTGGAAACCCGACGTCAGACCTGGGATGCCAGCAAGACAGCCCATGAAACCACCATCGTGGCACGGGATCGCGCGCTCCTGGAACTGAAGCAGTGCACCTTGCGCTCCCCGATTGCCGGCACGGTCAGCGTGCGGGACATCTCTTTAGGCGATATGGCAAGCGTGGGCACGCGCGTGTTTGAAATCACCGACCTGTCGCAGCCGAAGGTGATCCTTTATCGTCCGCAGCGCGAGTTGATGGATTTGAAGGTTGGACAACGCTTGATCGCGACTTCCGATGCACTTCCGGGCATGCAGATTCCTGGCTTCATCGAACGCATCGCACCTACCGTGGACCTCACGACGGGAACCGTCAAAGTCACCGCGGCCTTGGAGCCAGACGGGCTCACGGTGCCTCCTGGCATTCTGGTCAAACTGACCTTGGTGCTGGATACGCATAAGGATGTGCTGCTGCTACCGAAGGAAGCCCTGATGCACGAGGCTGGCACGGTCTACTGCTATGTGGTGCGGGGTGGCGTCGCGCATCGTTGTGAGGTAGTGCAGGGTTACTCGAATGAGGATTCCGTGGAAGCTGCGGAAGGCACGGAAGTCGAGGAAGGCGATGTCGTCATCGTGGTCGGTGGCGACCGCATCGGCGATGGCGATCCGGTGGAGATCGCAGACGAATGAGCGATTCCGAAAGGAAAAGCGGCATCGGTGGCCTGTTTGCTCTAGGCGTCCGACGCCCGGTCGGCATGGGCATGATTGTCGCGGCCGCAGTGGTGTTCGGGTTCATCTCCCTGAGCAAGCTGCCGGTCGACCTATTGCCCCCCGTCAACTACCCAAGCTTGACGGTCCGCACCACCTATTCCGGCGCTGCGCCCGAGGATGTGGAAGAGCGCGTCACCGAACGCCTGGAAGATGTGCTTTCGACGGTCGGCAACTTGGTGCGCATCAGTTCCAGTTCGCGGGCCGAAACCTCCGAGATCCTGATGGAGTTCGAGTGGGGTTCCAACCTGCCGTTCTTGGTCCAGGATGTGCGCGAGCGTCTCGACCGCGTGTTCCTGCCGAATGGCGTCGATAAACCGCTGATCCTCCGCTACGACCCGAGTTTGGACCCGGTCCTGCGGGTCGCGCTTTCCGGTGGTAGCGACTTGGTGCGCCTGCGCGACATTGCCGAATCGGAAGTGGAGCGGCAGTTGGAAGGCCTGTCGGGTGTGGCAGCAGTGCGCGTGAAAGGTGGCCTTGAGGATGAGGTGCATGTGCTGTTCGAGCCGCGCAAGTTGGCGCAGTATCAAATTTCAGGGGAAGACATTCGTCAGCGCCTGATCGATGAAAACCTCAACGTGCCGGGCGGCAAGTTGGAGGAAGGCTCGGTCGAGTATGTGGTGCGTACCCTGAACCAGTTCCGCAGCCTGGATGAGATCCGCGATCTGCCGATCCTGCAGGAAGGCCAGACCATCGTGAAGCTTGGGGATTTGGCCCAAGTCAGTCGCGCCAACAAAGACCGCGATGTGGTCCAGCGTGTGGGCGGCGCCGAAGCCGTGGAGATTGCGGTCTATCGCGAGGCCGGCGCCAACATCGTGGAAGTGGCGGCTGCAGCTCGGATGCGATTGTTCGGCAAGGAAGGTTCCGGCGAACGTGGACCACCTGAGGAGGAAGCATCCGAGGAAGGCGAAGAAGGTGGTTGGGGCAAAGAAAAATCGAAGCCCACATTCATTGCCGCGAAGTTGCCCTCCGATGTGCAACTGACCTTGCTTTCCGACCAGTCCACCTTCGTGGCCGACGCCATCCAGGAAGTCAACCGAGCAGCCATCTTCGGCGGTGCCTTCGCCGTCCTGGTCTGTTATTTCTTCCTCCGACGCTTCGCCACCACCTTCATCATCGGCCTCGCCGTACCGATCTCGATCGTGGCCACCTTCGGCGCGATGTACAGCTCCGGCGTTTCGATGAACATCATGTCGCTGGGTGGATTGGCGCTCGGCATCGGCATGTTGGTGGACAACGCGATCGTGGTGCTGGAATCCATCACCCGTTGCCGCGAGGAAGGCGATGCGCCGAAGGATGCAGCCATCCGGGGGGTCTCGGAAGTGGGTTCCGCCGTTACCGCCTCCACCCTGACGACCATCGCGGTGTTCGCACCCATCATCTTCGTCGAAGGAATCGCCGGTCAGACTTTCGGCGATCAGGCTTTGACGGTCGTGGCTTCCTTGATGATCTCCTTGGCCGTGGCCTTGTTCTTCATTCCGGGACTTGCAGCACGCGTGCGTTTGGGCCGGCAGGATCGCCGCACCGATGGCATCTCCGGTTTGATCGGCAGCCTGACGGGCCAGCTCATGCCCCACTATCGCTCCGGCAAGTTCTTCACGAACTTCGGTTTGTCGAAGAACCTAAAACTTTGGCTGGTAGCAGTGCCGGTGGGTGTGATTGGTATCGCCCTCATCCTATGGGTGGTCCCGGGCATGGACGATGAGTGGATTGCGCCTGGGATGGAGATGGACATGGATTGGAATCCCGTGCCTCCCAACGTCCAGAAGCAGATGGCCATGCTCACCTTCTTGGGTCTTGGGCTCTCCATGCCACTGGCCTGGGTCGTAGGCAATCCTGTTCTGATCCTGGCCTCCCGTGCATTCTTTGACCTGGTCACAGTCGCCATCTTCGCCATCAAAGCATTCTTGGGAGGAGTGCTTCTCGGCATCAAGGCTTTGCTGTGGGGGCCGACTGTCCTCCTGAACCTGTTCTTCGGATTGGCGGAGCGCCTTTACCCGAAAATCCTGGCCGGTGCCTTGCGTGCACCAGCGATGGTGTTGATCGTGGCCGCTGTGATTGCAGCATTCACCTTCCGCGGCACCGACCAGATGGGTCGGGAACTGCTGCCGGAAGTGATGCAAGGTGAGTTCACTGCAGAGCTGTTCTTCCCTGCAGGTACGCCTCTCACCGAAACCGATCGTATGGCGCGGGTCATGGAGCGTCGGATCCGGGAGTTGCCTGGGGTCCTGGAAACTGCCGTGACTTCGGGGGCAGACCGCGAAACCGTCTCGACCGAGGAGACGGGGCCACACACGGCGCGCATCTCCATTCGCCTCGACATCGATGTGCCGGAGCCGCATGCCTTGGAACTCGATGCGGAGCGAGGAATCCGTAGCTTGATGGAGCGCGAGCCTGCTCTGGCGCGCTATCAACTGAGGCGTCCAACCTTGCTGGCACTGAATGCGCCACTCGAGATCGAGATCATCGGGGACAACCTCGATATCTTGAGTGAGGTTGCTCGCTCCACCGATTTGGCGTTGCGCAATGTGCCGGGCTTGGTGGATGTACGTTCGTCCCTGCGTAAAGGCAATCCGGAAGTGCGGATCACCCCGAATCGCGAGATGCTCGCACGTCACGGGCTGACGGCGGCGCAAGTTTCGAATCGTTTGCGTCTGGCAGTGGAGGGCGAAACGGCATCCACTTTCCCGGGACGTGATGAACGGATCGACATCCGCGTGCGCGCCGACTTCGATGGCATGAAGCACATCGAACAGTTGAAGGATCTGCCGGTGAACCCGAATGCCGAACGTCCTTTGCCACTGGGCGCGGTGGCGGACTTCACGTTGCAGGATGGTCCGAGTGATATTCGCCATATCCGCGGACGTCGGGCGGCGGTGCTGTCGGCATCTTTGGCTGGCTTCGACCTAGGTGAAACCAGTAAAGCTGTGGCCAAGCAACTGGAAAAGGTGCGCACTCCCCCAGAGGTGACCCTGTCGATCGGTGGTCAAACCGACGAGATGGCGAAGGCGCTGGATTCCTTGATGTTCGCCTTGGCTCTGGCAGTGTTCCTGGTCTACGCCGTGATGGCCGCGCAGTTCGAATCGCTGGTACAGCCCTTCCTGATCCTGTTCTCGGTGCCATTGGCTGCAGTCGGGGCGATGGCCGCGATGCGCTTTACGGATACGCCCATCTCGGTGGTTGCCCTCCTCGGTGCCGTCATCTTGGCGGGTATCGTGGTGAACAATGCGATCGTGTTGGTCGACCGCATCAATCGCAACCGACAAAGCGGCATGGGGCTGGAAGAGGCCATCATCGAAGGTGGTCAAGCGCGCCTGCGCCCCATCTTGATGACCACCACCACCACCGTACTCGGCATGTTGCCGATGACCGGCTGGATTCCCCTCTTCGGCGGGGAACAAGGTGCCGAACTGCGCACGCCGATGGCCCTGGTGGTCATCAGCGGCTTGATCTCCTCCACGCTGCTCACGCTGTTGGTCATCCCGACTGGCTATCGCGTGCTCGCAGCTCTCGAACGCAAGAACAAGTCTTCCGACAAGAAGGCACCGACTCCGGAGGCCACCCCTGTCTGAACCTCCCGACTCCACCCTCGTCCGCTTCTTCCGACGCCTGGTCATGCACCCCATCGGGGTGTTGATGATCTCGGTCGCGCTGTTGGGCATGAGCCTGATTGCGGCGCAGCGGATTCCGTTGGAGTTGGTGCCCTCAGGGCTGACGGCGTCGAATATTTCGATCCGCACTTCCTGGGAAGGTGCGAATCCGAGCGAGCTTGAGCAGAAGGTGCTGAAGCCGATGGAGAAGGAATTGCGTTCCATCACCAACCTCGAGGAGATCGTCTCGTGGGCGTCGGATGGAGCGGTCGGGTTCAACCTGGAGTTCCCAGGCAACCTCGACATGGACCTGGTCTACAGCGAGGTCGCGGACCGCGTCGAACGGGCACGGCCACTGTTGCCCGCCGAGGTCGATCGCATCTTCATCCGCAAGGAGGGCATGGATCAAATCCCGGTGATGTTCGCCGGCATGCAGTACAACGGCATGGAAGACGAGGTTGCGCAGGACCTCATCTCCAATGTGCTGGTGCCTCGTATTGAGGCGATTGATGGCGTCGCTAAGGCCAATTCTTGGGGTCTGACTCCCCTCTCCGTGCGCATCTGGTTGGATGAAGAGAAGGTCTTTGCCAACCGCGTCGATATCGGCGACTTGGTTGCGCGTCTTCAAGGCGACAATGTCTCCTCCCCCGTTGGCGACCTCGATGACAGCGGAGCGCGCGCCATTATTCGCGTCGATTCGCGATTCCAATCCCTTGAAGAGATCGAGAACTTTCCGATCCGCGAAGACCTGTTGGTGAAGGATGTCGGCCGCGTGGTCAAGGTCCGCAGTGCTCCCGAATTCCTGTTCAAGTTCGACGGCGAGTACAGCACCACCATCCAGGTCACCAAGGAGAGCTCCGCAAACACCTTCGAGCTCTGCGAACGCCTGCAGAAGGAGTTCGACGAACTGCTTCCGGCCGATCCCATTCTCGGTCGCTTCGATTACGTCGTCTATTTCAATCAAGGCGAGATCATTGGCCAAAGCATCCAAGGCCTGGTCGACGACTCCCTCCTCGGTGGTGGCATCGCCTGCGTGGTGCTGTTCCTGTTCCTCCGACGCCTGTCGTACACCCTGTTGATCACACTTTCGATTCCGTTCGCAGTGTTGATCGCCTTGAGCTACCTCTACTTCAGCGGCAACAGTCTCAACCTGATGTCGATGATGGGCATCACCATCTCGGTCGGCATGTTGGTCGACAACTCCGTGGTGATCGTCGAGAGCATCTTCAAGCGACGCGAACGGGGCGCCAACACCTTGGACTCCGTCAGCCGTGGTCCTTCCGAGGTGATGCTCGCCATCGTCACCGCGACGCTTACCACGGTGGTCGTGTTCCTACCGCTGATGTTCCTCACCGAAGACCGCGCGCAACGCGTGATCGCGGGAAGTATCGGCATGCCCCTGATCGTGGCCTTGCTGTCGGCACTGGTCCTGTCGATCGTGATGGTGCCGGTCGCAGCGCGATTCCTGCAACACAAAGGCACCCGCGGCAAGTCGGAAACGAGTGCCGCCGGACACCTTCCTGACTGGATGACCGGTCCACTCATGCGCTTTCTTGCATGGGCTTTGCGCTATCGCTTCCGCGCAGCCGTGCTTTGTGTCCTCATCTTGGCTTCCGGCTCGATCGCAACCGCTGGCCGCGGCAGCCAAGGCACCGGCGGCGGCGATGATGGCCAGATCGACATCAGCTTCGACTTCACCGAAGACACCGACCTCAATGATGCGCACGACGAGGTCCTCCTCATGGAGGAGGTGCTCAATGATCCCGAGCTCAAAGCCACCTTCCCGGATGTTGCGACGGGTATCTGGTTCGACAAGGACAATGGCCAAATCATGGTGTGGCCGGAGAAGCCTCTGAAGGTCAGCGAGGAGAAGGAATTACTCAGCTACATGGAGGAACGTCTGCCGATTCGTTCCCGCATCAAGTGGAGTTTCGAAAAGGAGTTCAGTCAGGGCAATTCTAGGGACATGGAGTGGACCCGCATCCGCGTCGAAGGCCCGGAAAGCCATCGCGTGCAGGAGATCCTCGGCGAAGTGCGGGAGGCCGCCCTACGCAGCCCTGATTTCACCGAAGTCTCCAAGGATCGCGGCAAGGAGCGCGAGATTCTCGTCAGCCTGGATCGCGAACGCATGACCCGCCTCGGCGTGAACAGCCGCTCGGTCATCGGCAATATCGAGTGGACCATGCGCGGCTTCATGGTTTCGCGCTATGAAACTCCGAACCAGGATCTTCCACTCATCCTGGAATACGATGAGCCGACCAATCCAAACCGTTCGAGCCTGGAGGAGATGACCATCTTCACCGAGGAGAACGAGGTGCCGCTGTCCACCTTTGCCAAGTTCACCGATACCCGCTCCCCCAGCGGCATTTTCCGACGCAATGGCATCCTGTCGGATTCGATCGGCCTCAAGGCCGAGAATGAGGACATCAAAGCCGCGGCTGGTGCAGCGGCGCTGCTCATGGAATCCATCGAGATGCCGGAGGGTTATCGCTGGAGCCAAGACGGCGGTTGGGACAAGACCCAAGATGAGATGGAAGACTTGATGAAGGCCATGATGCTTGCCGTCGGCCTGGTGTTCTTGTTGATGGGGCTTCTCTTCAACTCGGTGGTCCTGCCTCTTTCCGCACTCACGACCATCGCCTTTGCCGTGCTCGGCGCGAACTGGGCCTTCTTCGTCATGGATCAACCCTTCGGCCCTATGGAGGTCATCGGCTTGATCGTGCTGGCCGGCGTGGTGGTGAATAACGGCATCGTGCTGATCGACCGCATCCTGCAGTTCGAAAGACGTGGCATGGAAACCCGTGAAGCCATCCTTGGCGCGGTCAAGGATCGCATGCGCCCGGTGTTCATGACCGCACTCACGACGGTCTGTGGCTTGCTGCCCATCGCCTTGTCGGAGCCTTCCGGCAACGGCATGAACTTCCAGGGGTTGGCCATCGGCATCGTCGGCGGCATCACGGTCGCGACCTTCTTCACCCTCACGGTGGTACCGCTGTCCTTCTCGCTGTTGCGGGATCTCGGCAGCCTGTTCGCCAACGCCTTCCTCGGCAAGCCTCTGCCGTGGGCGACGGTCGAAAAATAGGCACCTGCGCAGCCTTCAATAAGCGACATCCCCTAGAGACGGATGCCCGCGAAGCCCGTACAATACGTGGCTACCAGTCATGGCGACGTTCCTTGAAGGCAATCCCGCGGATACCACCGGTCGTTACGCGATCGTCGTAGCCCGTTTCAACGCCGACATCACCGAGGCCCTCCTCGATGGATGTCTGCAGACTTTCGCGCAAAATGGAGTCGAGACCGAGCGTCTTGATGTTGCGCGTGTCCCTGGTGCCTTTGAGCTACCCCTGACCTGCGACCGCCTGGCCGCGACCGGCAAGTATCAAGCCGTCATCGCGCTTGGCTGCGTCATCAAGGGCGGCACTCCGCACTTCGACTATGTCTGCCTAGAGGCCAGTCGAGGCATGATGGATGCCAACCTCAAGCATGGCATTCCCGTGATCATGGGGCTGCTTACTTGCGATGACCTGCCCCAGGCTCAGCACCGCGCCGACCGCGAGGTCCTTGAAAGCGCCAACCAGGTCGACGACGGCCGCACTGAAAAAACCACACCTCGCTCCAACAAGGGTGCTGAAGCCGCCGAGGCTGCCCTGGAGATGGTTTCCCTGCTCGCGAAGATTCAATAGTCATGTCCGTCCCCGTCCGTCGTCGTACGCGTTCGCGCGAGTTGGCCCTGCAGTTCCTGTTCATGTTGGAACTGCGCGGCAGTGAAGCCATGGAGGAGTTGATCCCTTTCGTCGAGCACCACACCAAAGGTTCGCGCGATAAGAAAGGTCGTGGTGAGCTGGCAGAGTTCACGCTTTCCTTGAGCCGTGGTGTGGTCGAGAACCGCCCCGAGCTCGATACTTGGATCGAAGCAATCGCGCGCAACTGGCGTTTGGATCGCATGGCGCACATCGACCGCAACATCCTGCGCCTGGCCGTGTTCGAATTGGTCTTTCATCCGGACACGCCCTACAAGGTGGTCATCAACGAGGCCATCGACATCGCCAAGCGTTTTTCCACGGCGCAATCCGGCTCCTTCGTCAATGGCATCCTCGACCGCGCCCGTGTGTTGATTGAAGATGCGCGTGGTGAAGATGGCACCCATCCGGTGCCGCCGGCCGAGAAGGCCTTTAGCGAGCCACCTACCCCTGCCCCGCGCACCCGCACCACCAGTTCCGGTGCCCAAGGCGATGCCATCCCCTTCTCCAGCGTCCCGACGCCGCGCCCGCGCCGCCGTGATGCTTCCGCCGACGACCTGTCCTAGGCTTCCCTCCCTCCAGCCCGACGCAGCGAAATGGTTTTCTCGAGGTTCAAGAAGGGTCTGACGCGGACCCGCAATCGTCTCTCCAACGCCCTGCGCCGCCTGTCCGGCGATACCAGTAGTGCCGACACCCTCGAAGCCCTCGAGGAAGTGCTCTACGCCGCGGATGTCGGACCGCTCGCGACCGAGTTGCTGGAAGAGGTCGAAGGAGAACTGAAGAAGGGCAACCTCGCCAAGCCTGGTGAGATGCCGGTGTGGCTGCGTTCGCGTCTGCTGGATGTCGCACAAGGCCCGGATGGCGATCCGCTGCCTCTGACTGCCGAGAGCGGTCCTACGGTGATCCTGATCGTCGGAGTCAATGGTTCCGGCAAGACCACCAGCATCGCCAAGCTGATCACTTGGTTGCGCAAGAACGATAAGAGCGTGTTGGTCGCTGCTTGCGATACCTTCCGTGCGGCTGCGGTCGAGCAGTTGGCGGTCTGGTGTGAGCGCACCGGCGTCGAGTTGGTGAAGGGGCAGCAGGGTTCGGATCCGGCAGCCGTCGCACATGATGCAGCGCAGGCTGCGAAGGCGCGCGATGTCGATGTGCTGTTGGTGGACACGGCAGGGCGTCTGCATACGCAGAAGAACTTGATGGCAGAATTGGAGAAGGTCTCGCGCGTGATCGGACGTCAAATCGAAGGCGCCCCGCATCACACCGTGCTCGTCCTCGATGCCACCACCGGCCAAAATGCCGTGCAGCAAGCCCGTCGCTTCGGCGAGACGGTGCCGCTTTCCGGCGTCTTCCTGACCAAACTGGATGGTACTGCCAAAGGTGGCGCCACCCTGTCGATTGGCCATCAGTTGGGCCTGCCGGTCCTGTTCGTCGGCCTCGGTGAGGGTGCTGATGATCTCGAGGTCTTCGACCCCGAATCCTTCCTCGATGCGTTGCTGGCGCCGCGCGAAGAGGAGGCAGAGGCCTGAACACCAAGGCTCCCCTGTTGCCCTGGGCCGCAGCAGCCACCGTGCTGCTGCCGACGCTCACCTGGTCCGCCTACCGCCTCGATGAGGTCCGGGCCGATGGTGCGGTGTTCTCCTTCCTTGCCCTCGGCTTTCTCGGCTTCACTCTCCTACGCCACCGACGCCTGCAGCCCCTCCCTGGAGGCTTGTTATTGCTCGGTGCGCTGCTGTGCGGCCTGATTCCGCTGTTCCGCGTCGCTGGGGAAGGCACCGGTTGGGCCCCCACTCTGGGCGGCCTCGCCGACCGCGCACCCTTGTTGGCTGGCCTCGCCTTGGCCGCCGCCGTCGCGACCTGGAAGCAGCTGTCTGCCCGGGCCTTGTTGCTGCCCTTGTTGGCAGCCGGCGCCTTCGCCGCAGTCCTCGGTTGGTGCCAGGCCTTGGGCTGGAACCCTCCCGGCTACGACTCCGACCTCGCGATCAAGCCGACCTACCCCTTCGCCGGCCCGACGCACGCGATGGAGTTCCAACTGCCGCTACTGCTGCTGGGCTTGGCATTCCTGCCCCGCGAAGCGCGCGCCCAAAAACTCAGCTGGCTCGCAATGGCACCGATCGCCTTGCAGATCGGTTATCTCAGCTCCAACGCCGGACGCCTCGCCCTTCTCGCCGGCTTCGCCTTCCTGTTCCTGCGTGATCGTAGTCGTCGGATTCCGGTCCTGACCGCACTCATCCTGGTGGTCTGCGGTGAACTCGCGCGCGCCCTCCTCGGCGGTGGCGGCGAGGCTCCCGACAGCGAGGTGATCCCGCGTGGCTTCACCGTGCGTAAGGAGCTCTATCTCGCGGGCGCAGGGCATTTCTTCACGCACCCGCTCGGCATCGGCATCGGTCAGTTCGAATCTGATTACCCCGAGTGGCGTTCCGAAGTCGAAGCCACGCTGACCTCCAACAACTGGAGTGATACTTCCCATCGCATTCCCAAGACGCCGCATGAGGACTATCTGCTCGCAGGCCTGGAACTGGGATGGCTAGGACTGATCCTGCTTGGCTTGGTCGTGCGTCAGACCTTGAAGGCGCGGCAGGCAAGCAACCAAGAGTTGCAGGAAAGCGATGCGGCAGCCGGCACCACGGCATTTTGGATCGGCCTCGGCACTTTGGCGCTGTTCCGCTCTCCGCTCAGCGACAACGCCGCCTCCCTGGGACTTGCAGCCCTGGTGTTGGGCAGTGATCTGCGCGCCTTCCGCCCGACGGGATTGCAGGCACGCATGATCGGGCCGATCCTGCCGGCAGTGCTGGGGCTGGTGGCCGTCGCACCGGCGTGGGCGCAGTGGCGCGGCGAGGCCCATGCGGCGGCTGCGATTGAGGATCAGGAGAACCTCGAACTGCATCTCACCCATGCGGTGGAAGTGCGTCCTTGGGATAACCGCAGCTTGGTCCTGCTCGGCTCCTTCAATCTCGCCAGCACCAATCCTCGCTGGGACGTCGCGCGGGATTGCTTCGACATTGCCCTGGTGCATAACCCGACCGACTTGGCGGCCTTGACCGCCTACATCAAGGTCGAGATGTACGCGCCGGATGGCGATGAGAACCTCATGTTGCGCCTGCTCGCACGCGGCGAACAGTTCGCCCCCTTCCACCCTTCGATCATCGAAGCGCGGGTGGTGTGGCTGCAGGGTTATCAGAAGGCCTTCCAGGATGAGGCGGTACGTCGGGTGCAGCAGGGCATTCCCAATGCAGGACCTTGGTGGTCGGCCAGTCATCTGGCATCGGCATACATCGCAGCGGTCCAGCGGGATCCAGAAGCGATGCGCAAGTCGCTCTACTTGGCTGCAGCGAATGCGCCGGGTGGCACCAAAGGCTTGATCCAGCGCACGGCCGAGAACGAGGAGGCCACGCCGGAAACCATCGCGCAGTTGACCAGCCGGGTGTTCCCGGAATGGCCGCGCGTTACCTATTAGAAAACCGCGCGTCTCCCGAAGGCGACGCGCGGTTTTGAGACTTGCCTCCTGGAAGCAGAGTCGGCGAGCGGAAGACTACTCAGTCGGCTCTGGAATCTCGGCCTTGGTCAGGTCGTACATCTTCGAAATGCCCTCGAAGGTGAGGACGTCGGTAAAGAAGCGGTTGCTTGCGGTGTTGTTGGCGATGCTCTCCGCCATCTCGCGCTCCGAAGGCCACATCTGCTCGACATCAGCATCCCGACGCCCCTTGAGGTGCGCGATGACGATGCCGTCGATGCCGTAATCCTCAGGGCCGAAGACCTGAGTATCGACCAGCGTATCGAGCTGGCTACCCATCACCGAGCGCAGACGACGCAGGAGGCGTGCATCCACAGGCCAGACCGGGTCGACCGTGCGACGCATGTTGCGCGAGATCCAACCCATCTGCTCGACGCTCTGGTCTGCAGCTGCGACGGCAGCCTGGAAGGCCTCCGAGCTCATCAGCACCGGGTCACCTTCGACGTGATCCTCACCGCGTGGCATGGCTTCGACGAAAGCATCTGCTGCATCCTTGGCCAGATCGACGCGCTGGTCTTCCTGCCAGTGAACGACCACCTGGTCGCGGACGTCGGCGAGTTCCGGCATGGCCAGATCACGACGCTCGGTAGGACGCGCCAAGAAGGCGATGTCTTCGCCTTGGATCGGAGCCTGCATCCACAGGTTCATCTCAGCGTTGAAGAGCTTGCGCAGGTTGTTGTGACCGATGCGCTCGACATCATTGAGTTCCGAGTAGCCGATCAGCTCCTCTTCCTTGATGTACTCCGCACCTTTCTCCGCAGCGAAGGCCGCAGCATCTTCTGCTTGTGGCAGCTCCAGTGCGAGGGTGCCGATGGCCTTCTTCAGCAGGAAGTCCTGGCGCAGACGATCGCCGAGCTCTTCGACCGAAAGATAAGGCTCCAGGTCGGGATCGACCTCGGTACCTTCCTCCGGTTCAGGGCGACGATACAGCGAGAACTTGTTGCTGTTGTAGAAACCATCCAGCGATTCGGCGGAAGGCTCTTCCGGCTGGAACCAAGCGGTCACCGCATCGGTGCTGAGGGCGTCGGCAGTGAGGGCAACCGCATCGAATGCGACAGCCTGCTCGATCTGCAGTTCGGCGCGTTGCACGCCGGTGAGGCCGTTATCGAAGAACTCCTGCAGTTCCTCTTCCGTCGGCTCGAGTGCGCTGGCGGCATCGGCGAAGGCGGAAGGATGGAAGACGGTGTACTGGACATCCATCTCCTCGTACTGCTCGGACCAGGACTTGAGGATCTCCGACTCGGAGACGGATACGCCTGCGGAGAGCAAGTTGACGACCGCCGACACCTTCAGGCTGGCGCGCACTTGGGCTTCAAACTGAACCGCAGTGCGGAAGCCCATTCTCTTGTAGGTTGCCTCGTATTCAGAGGCGCTCGAGACATTGCCAAGCATCGCACGAACTTGGTTGTCGGTGACCACCATGCCCATGTCGTCTGCCAGTTTGATCAGGCCGGCGTAGGCAAGATCGGCATCGCCATCATCCCCTTCTGCGGCGAAGTAATTCTGCCCCATGAAGCGGCTGCTCCAGTCGCGAAGATTGGAGGCGTAGCGGTAATCCTCGAGGGAGATTTCGGCCTTTCCACTTGGCAGTTGGATGGTGCCTTGGACCGGAGGGCCCCCGCCGAACCAACCAGAAATCACATCCCCCATAGGGCCTGTGACCGAGAAGATCACCATACAGAAGACGGTGATGGAAATGATGAAAGCCTTCCGTCCACGAGACATCTTCTCAGTGTGGACAGGGGCGTGCGGATCGACCGCTTTGGGCTCTTTGTTCTTCGCCTTGCTCATGGGTTCACTTGCCGTTTCCGGCAGCCGGGAAGTGTACCCCCTCCGCGCCGTAACGCCTACTTCTGCGCTTCGGCTTCCTCAGGAGCCTCGGTGGGCTCACTGGGTGCCTCGGAGGCTTCGACGGCCGTTTCAGGGCTGGCAGGCTCGGATTTCGCTTCTTCCGGAGCCGCCGCTGGGGCATCCGCCGGGGTCACGGCCACACCTTGCTCCGCCGGGTTCGCCAGACGACCGGCCTCGGGCAGGTCGGAGAGGTCGCGCAGACCGAAGCGATCGAGGAATTCGCGGCTAGTGCCGTACAGGAAGGGACGTCCAGGCAACTCCGCCCGTCCGAGGATGCGCACCAGACGCAAATCCAACAGGTGACGCAGGTGCGAGCCGGATTTCACGCCGCGGATGGCGTCGATATCGGCTTTAAGGACGGGCTGCCGGTAGGCCACCAAGGCCAAAACTTCGAGCGCGGCAGGTCCGAGGCTCTCCTTTTGGCTGCTCTTACGCACAGCCTGGAGGGCGTCGGCCATGTCTTCGCTGGTCAGGAGGCGATAGCTGCGCCCGACCTGATGCAGAGTCAAAGGCAGGTTGCGCTCGGCCATCCAAGCCTCGAGGGCTTCCAGATGCTGGCGCGGGCTGAAGTGCTCGACTTCCACCTCAACCGGAGCGGCGGCGGCGGGTTCCTCAACGACCTCTTCCCCATCCTGCTCGGCAGCGGCCTTGGCGGCGGCTGCAGCTTCCTTCGCTGCGGCTTCCGCGGCAGCCTGCGCCGGATAGAGCACCTGACGAATCCGCTCCAGGTTGACGGCTTCAGGCGATGCGAAAAGCAGCGCGAACAAAAGGCGTAGCTTCTCGTCGGAAATCCGCGGGGCGGCGGCTTCGGTGGCTTCAGCGGAGGAACTCAAAGGCTTGGGACGGGCCGGAGAAAGGTGACAGGTCCGTGGTGGCAGTATAGCGAGCGGACATCTTCTCAAACCATGCCCGCGCCTCAAGCGCCTCGATCGGCTGCTCCTGCACCTCTTGGAGCAGGACGGCCACCGGCGGCAGGGTGTCGCGCGGAGGAATCACCTCACGGACCAGACCGACGCGCCAACTACGGTCGCCTTCGAGTTGCAAAGGGCCGATGACGGTGCCGGGGCGGGCGTCGCGCAGGGCGGTGGCAATGGGCTCCGGCAGATCCCGGCTGACGGGCCGATAACTGCCGTCGGCGGAGGGTCCGGGGAACAGGGATTCCTTGAGGAGGACGGCGGGATCGCGTCCGGAGGCCAGAGAACGGGACCAGCGACGGGCTTCGGTTTCGTCGGCGGAGACGAACCAGTACATGGCGACGCGGCCGCTCTGATGGGCGTCGGCACGCAGGACGGCCTGGTATTGCAGGTTGTCCGCCAGGTGTTTGCGAAACAGCGGGCGGATGCGATTCCATGGATGTCCATGGAGGGCTTCGGACCAGTCATCCAGGGTGTTGGTATCGCCGAGTTGGGCGCGTAATCCGGTGGTGAAGGCATCGAGGGCGGCGTCGACCTCGGCTTCGGGGATGCGGATATCCAAACGCTGCGCTTCCAGCCGCGCCATCTCGGTACGCACCAGACTGCGCGTGAGTTCCTCGGTCTCCGCCGGGAACAGGAAGCGCATCGATGCGACGAAGGCGCTTTGATCCAGCCCTGCTCCATCCACACTGACCCCGGTCAAGGCACGTGTGCGCTGCAGACGGTTCGCACCGCCTCCATGCGCTTGGGGTGCACCACTGCAACTGAGCAGGAGCACGGCCCCCGTCATCAACAGCGGCAGACCTTGCACCGGTTATTTGAAGTTCACGCTGCGTCGGACGCGCACACCGTGACAGGTCGGGCACTTTTTCTTACGCGGCTTGGCACCATTGGCCGAGATGTCCATCACCTCGACATAACCATTACCCGCACAAGTCGAGCAGTAGGCGAACTTGATCGACAGGACCTTGTAGTCGCCGGAGAACTCGGAGTAGTAGGCCAGCAACCACTGGAAGCGTTGCGTGACCGAAGCACGGCGCCACCAATCCTCTGGGCTGACGTCTTCCGCACTCGCGGAGGCCGAACGACGCTGCGCTTCGAGGTTATCGAGGTAACGCTTCATGCGATCCTCCATCTCCCGTTGCTGCTCGGACTTGCCGCTCTCCTTGTCTTCCTCTTCATCCTCGAGACCGGCCGCAGCGCGATCTTCTCCAAGGATCCAAGTGCCGTCGTTGAAGCCGGCGGAATGCATGTTGGCACCTCCAATCTCCAGACGCTGGAACCAACGCGCATCGATGCTGCTGAGATCGAGATGGGTATCCATGCCCTTGATCTCCGACAACAACTGCTGACGCACGAGCAGCGGCACTTCGGTCTCCAACCAACCGGTGACCTGATCCATCTGCACATCCTTCTCGAGGGCCTTGCGCTTCAACACCTTGGTCACGCGATGGAACCAATGGCGCTCGAGGTAACGGGTAACCGCAGCATCCCGACGTCCTTCGAAGCGATCGAAGAGTTGCAGGAACTCGCCGCGCAGTGGGGAATCCGGATAGGCATCATCGAACTCCTCGAGCAGGCCTTCGGCCACGGTGAAACGTTCGCGGTGCATCAACTGACGGATTTCCTCCAGCTTCTGCGCCTCCTCACGGTTGGCGATGGTCTTCTCGAGCTTCGACAGGGCGCCGTCGATGCGACGGCTGAGGGCATCATCACCAGCGGCGTCCGCCAGCGACTTGCACATCTGGTAATGCATCTCCGCTTCATCCAAAGCGAACATCACTTCCAGCTCCTGCGCGAAGTTGAACTGAGCATTACGGTCGCTCGCATCCACCTGCACCACGCGTTCGGCGTAGAACTGTTCCGGAGTCAGGATGGTCGCAGCTTCGACGACCACCTCTTCCGGCGGTGCAGCCATGCGCTGCTTCGGCACCACCGAAGTGGTCTCCTTGACGCGAATCTCGAGGTTGCGGTTGTCTTCCCGCAATACCCGGCCGACGATCTCACGACCGTTCTGCAGCAACACCCGATGCGCGGTGGTCATCGGCACTTCGGATTCGTTGCGATAACCGAAGGCATCACGCAGGCGATCGGCCTCACCGGGGAACAGGTCGGTCCAAGTCAGGGTGTAACGTCCACCGTCGCGGGCGGTGGTGAGCACCAAACCATCAAGATCGTGTTCGATGATGGCGCCGACCAGAAGGCGTCCATCGCGCAGGCGCACGACTTGGTCGTCGGACTCTTGCACGAAGGTCGGGGTCAGCAGGGTGGCGAGGAGGAGACTGAGCATCATGGTTATGGGCCCTCAGTGAACCGGGCGATGGGCACTTCCCGCTCGAGCAGGAAGGGGACCCGCGTGAGGATCCGGTCCGGTGACTTGCGGTAAAAACGAAGTTCGGCGCGACGCAGGGCAGGGTTCTCCCCCGCCGGACGCACGACCAGGTCGAAGCGGTAGCCCGGCACGCCGGGGACATCCTCGCCCTTGTATTCCCTTAGGCCAGTGATCTGGCCACGGGCATCGGTGATCCACGCATCTTGGCGCAGACTTGCGACCAGCGGCTCCACCGCAGGCGCGAGTTCGGCATGGACCCGAGCACTCTGCTCGAGGTTTCCGCCGACCTGGAACAGGCCCAGCAGCGCAGTGATGCCGAACATGAAAATGGCGATCGCGATGATCACCTCGATCAGGGTGAAGCCCGAATGACTGCTGCGACGTTGCTGCATCAGAGGGTCCTCCTTCCGGCAGCGGCGACGGCATTCTGGCTTTCGTAACGCATCGGGAAGTAGACCGGCGTACGTCCGTCATGCGGCGCGGGCAGGCTGCCGCGTTGACCACGGGCCATGAAACTCAGCGATGGGAAACGTCCGCTGACGCCGACCCATTCCCGCTCGATCATGGCGAACTCCGGCATCTCCACTGGTGCCACACCACGCATGGCGACTTGGGCGCCGTCGGCGAGGATCGCGGTATCCAGCAGTGGCGGTTTCTTGCGCGCATTGCCGGTGACACTTTCCACCACCAGGTTCACCTCCGACGGGAAGTCGAAGGGATTGTGTGCATCGAGGCGAAAACGCGTCTGACGTGCACCGCGTTCATCGACCACCGCCATCTCGGTCCAGAGCAAGCCATCCATCACGACCAGGCCGCCATCGGAACGCAGCATGGCGTCGGAGGTGGCGTTGTCGAGGAGGGTGGAGCTTGGGGTGGGTATGTGAACGTAGCGAGTGAGGCGACCGAAACGTGGATCGCCCATCTCGGGGACCAAAGCCCACATCACTTCGACCGGAGCACGGCCGCTGGGATCGGCATCGGCCAGGGCGGCACCGTCGGCGAGGAAACGCAAGCGCGGCAAGTGGCGGTCGGGTTGACCTTCCACACCGGAGGCCACGCTGTAGGTATCCAGGACCATCCAACCTTGCTGCCCGGTATGAAGCGCGCGAAGGTCTCCGCGGAAACGTTCGACGGTGGACGCGAAGACGAGATCACCGCGGCCGCGACGTTCGCCAGCGCTCCAAAGGTTGAGCACTGAATCCATGACCTGCACCACGAAGGTGGCCAAGACCCCGAACAAGAACAGGGCCAGCAGGATCTCCATCAAGGTCATGCCGCGACGGTTCATTCCACCACCTCCTGATCGCGATTGACGCGCGAAGTCGCGAGGTAATCGACCATCAAGTTGCGCAGACGCGGCGCTTGGGTCCAGCCGACCGAAGTGAAGGTCGCGGTGTCGAAGGAGCCGACGCCCCAATCGAACATGATGCGCAGATCGAGTCGATCGCTGCGGATGCCGAGGTCTTGGAAGCCACCATCGAGGCTGGTGCCACGATCGAACAACTTCAATCCTGGCGTGTTGCGCGGATCGTCTTCCCAAGATGCAGGACCACCGCGAGCGAGTAGACGCACGCTGTGAGAGCTGTCGGGAAGTTCGGCGTCGTAGCTGATGCGTCGCCACAGGGCATCGGGCTCGTGGAAGCCCAGTTGCATCCATGCACCGACGCCGCTGTCGTTGCGTTCGATGTAGTTATCCATCCAACGGGTCGGGAAGCTGTAGACCAAAGCGCCGCTTTGATGGTCGGCTTCCTGGGTGCCGAAACGCCCACGCAGGATCGCGTGCCCGATGACACCATCACTGGAGCGCCGCGTGCGTGGCATCGACAGGTAGCCGCCGCCACCGCGCAGAGGCGCGTGCATGATCTCATCATCAATCAGGATCATGCCGGTGCGCGGGAAGCCAGCCTGATTGGCGACTTGGATGGACTCATCATTGGGCCCGAGGTCGCTGTCGAGCGCGGAAGCGGCACGGCCATCCACCACACGCACCGTGGTGCCCGCGGAATGGCCGCGGATTTCGGTGCCGAGGAAGCCGCGCCCATCGGTGGCGATGGTGAACTCACCCGTCTCGCGGTCGAGTTCGGAATAGGCCACCAGCTCGCCATCGATATCGAGCAGACCACTGGTGTAGACATTGCCGAGCCAATCGCCGGCTTCGATGCCGGGTTCACTGATGCGGAAGCCGTCGACGGTGATGTCGAAGGCGTTGACGATGACGTTATCCGTATCCGACTCCGTCATGTCTTCCTGCAGCAGGAAGGCACCGCGCGCTGGGTACTGCGAGGGATCGCCCAGCCCACCGACAGCAACCAGACTGGCTTCATCGATGTAGCCCTCGAGTTCCCGCTCCTGACCACTGGTGGTACCACCGACAACCAAGTTGCCCAAGTTCTGCGGACGCTCGTGGTTCGGGAACTTGCAGATGCGACTGAACTGACGTCGGTCCTCCCCTAGCAAGCTGCCTTGCAGTTCCTCCTGCAGGTGCCCGGTGTAGGGAATGCCAGTCGAGTTGGTGAATGCCGCATAGGTCAAACCGTGGCGCACACGCGTCAAGTTGGTCAACGGGACGTTACTCCAACTCACCGTGTACCAGAACGGCAAGGCGGTTTCCGCTTCCTGCATCACTGCGACGCGATCCAAGCGCCCGACATAGCCATAACCCGAACCGATATTGAATCCGGTGATGCCCTGCCGTTGCGTCGTGAACACCGGGACGCATTCCTCCCCGGCGTTGTGACTCTGATCGAAGGTGCCAAGGACGCCACGGAAGTGGAACTCCTGCGAAGTCACGTCAATGGCTTCCGCGCGGTCTTCCAAGGGCGTGCCGATGGTCGGGCGTGTTTCCAGCGCATTCACTGGATCCTGAATCACGACACGACTGGGTTGGGGCGGTCGATGACCGCGTCCACCGGCTCCGCCGACTCCAGTACCCCCACCGATATCGGCCGGACCAGGAGGCACGATGCTGGTGCCGTCATAGCTCGCGAAGTAGACGCTCAGAAGGCCGAACAGGATGGCATCCCAGTCATCGCGCACGAAATGCCCATCCACGATGTTGTCGTAGCGGACCCACTCCAAAGATCCCGGCTGGCCGTTATTGGAGATCTGCACGAATCGGCTGTAGTCCTCATCGCGCGCACCATAGGTCACCTCACTGGCGCCATTGGCGTGCAGGGAAATCGGTGCGATGTAGACCTTGGTCTGGACCAACTCATTCAGGTCACCATCCTCACTGTTGACGGTCCAATCCGTCACGAAACTGACACCCGTAGAACTCAAGCTCCAGTTATCTGGATCATCCTCAGGCGCATCGGAAACCCCTGGAGGGCGCACATTTCGTTCCGACAAAGTAAGCGTAGTCTCGTTTCGCGCGCTGTAACGCACGAGTTCCAGACCACCAATCTGGCTGCCATCATCGACGTTTTCCCAGGAGCCGACATTCGCGGTCCACATCACTGCGAAACCACCGTCGGACTGGAAGGCTTCGGCATAGAACTCATCGTCCTCTTGGCCAAGCAGCGGCGCCAACTCCAACTCACCTACGTAGGTGGAACTGATACCGGAACCCATCGCCAAAGGACGCTGGAAATTCGGATGCTGCCCAATCACTTCTTCCGGGCCATTCATCACATTGGCGTAGGACCACGGCCCCACATCCCCGGATAGCGCATGTCCACCAGGCGCCATATCCCCGACCAAAATGGCCGAGTAGCCATACAACTCCACGCCCGAACCTTCCGGGTGTGTGGTGTCGAGCAACAAGACATGCGGGTCGGTGGGTTCACGCACCGCGCGTCCACCGAAGTAGTCGGTGCTCTCATCGCGATCCAAGACAAAAGTCGTCTCCGTCTTGGAGACATACTCCATCACCTCTTCGCCGATGCGGATCACACCGCGGTCCGGGAATCCTTCGGTGGATTCCACACTGATGACGCCTCCGGCATCACCCGGCGCATAACCGGACATCGCTTGGGTGAGGTAAGTGAAACCCTCCACCTCGCCACGTGGGACGCCATCCACCATCACCTGAATGCCGCGATGCGAAAGGTCGCGAATCAGAACCGAGACGTGGAACCAACGATCGGCCAAGGAGTAATCCGCCGGATCCACGCGGATGGTGATTTCTTCCTGAATGCCCGATGGATCGAATGCATCCGGACCGACGGTGCCGTTCACGCGCACGACCAGGAAACTGTCTTCCAAGGTGGCGGTGACGCGGTTGCGATCGGTGTCGAAGGCCGAGAGTTCGAACAGCGTGCCTGCGCTCAGGTCCTCGGCGTAGAACCAACCTTGGAAGCACAAGGGCTCCACGTTTGAGAGACCACTTTCCGCGGCAACGCCCCAATCCTCCAGCGGTGGCGAGTAGGTGCCAGCCTGCGGGATGTAACGGCCGAGTGGCGAAGGCTCGAAGTCGAAGTGCTCGGTGCGACCGCGACCATTGAAGGGCGGTCCATCGGCTTCGCGTGCCGGCAGCGGGATGACCGCCGACAGTTCCGGATCAGGATCAGGCAGGTTGCGCCCGACTTGTTCCAGAGTGCCGAGCTGCAGGGTTAGTGCGGTGTGTTCGTCGGCATCGAACTGACCGGTCAGTTGCCCCATCGCGAAGGGCAAGGTGGTCACGCCGTGCAGGCCACGGTTCCAACGCCCAAAGTCCTCGAAGGTGACCTGGTCGGCGTGCATCGACAGCAACTCCCCTGCTGGAGCCGCGGTCACGCCCTGACGGAAACTCGCACGCGCCAAAGTACGGCCCAAACGGGAACGCACCGCTGCGTTGATGCGGTTCAGGAAGTGATTGCCGGAGCGATAACCAAAGGCGGTGGTGCTTTGCTTGAGCGCACCATTGTTCGGATCGATGCTGTTCAAGTAGAGCGCCCATGCATCATGGTCGCTGAGGGAGCCACTCTGCGCCATCGGGCCAAGCACACGGTCCCAAAGATCCTGTGGCCCACGCAAAGGTCGGGCCTGCATCACTCGCAACGCGAAGGCGCGCCCTTCATTCGGGGTCACCCATTCGCGTCCGCCACGACCACTGGCAGGATTATCGGTGACGACGGGTGGCGAACCGCGGAAAGCAACCCCGGTAGCCAATGCCTCGAGGATTTCCGGACGACATGCATTGATGTCGATGGGCTCCCGACGCATCGGATAAACCCGAGTGGTCAGTGCCGTGAAGTCGGTCGGCACCGGCGCGGCCAACTTCAAGTTGCCGCCGCCAGCTGCCGTGACCAAGCGGTCCATCGGCTCGCCATAGTCCGGCAGGAAGCGAACGATGGTGCCCATGTTGAACAGCGTGCCTTCATCCACCGTGACGACATCCGGCAACTCCGGATCGATGCGTCGGGTGGTCCAAGTGGCAGGCTCCCAACGATCGGTGCCATAACCACCGGTCTGCAGTGCGCACAAACGCTCCAGAATCCTCAAATCGGCTTCCGGCAACAGCGCATCCGGGCCAAGCCCGAAGTCGAAGCTGAAGACGTCTTCCAGGAACTCGGGGGCGGCATGCCCCTCGGCGTGGAAGTTCGCAAGCACCAAGGCCTGAACGCGCGGATCCTGCACCAAAGTGCCTTCACGGAAACGCAGCGAGTCGAGATCATCGGGCTCCGAACCATCCGGAACCAAATCCTTGAAGCTGGTAGCGGTCTTCGAGTTGTACTGAGTCCAACGCGTGCCGATAAGGACGAAACCTTGATCGGGGAAACCGGCCGTCGAAGTCACGGTGATCTCGGAATCCCGGTAGGTGATATCGCTGTTCAGATAACACGGGTGGATCAGGTTCTGCAAGAGCATCACCGGCGCCGTAGCCAGCGACACCTTGGCCTGCAGACTCTCGATCTCGGAACCCCACGATTCGGTCGAACGTTCCCAATCACTGCCGAGCGATTGCGGCATGGGCCCCACAGCCGAGCCATCCCACTCATTGGCTGCATCCCACAGCGGCGTGGGATCGATACTCGGATGGGTCATGGCCTGGTGGAAGGCGGTCGCGCGGCTGGCGGACTCCACCGCAATGCGCGCCATGGTGCGACTGTAAGCCTCATTCGAAGCCTCCGAACGCATGCGGCTGGCGAACAAGAACGGCACCCCCAAGCTGAACAGGACCGCCAAAGCCATCAGCACGACGATCAAGGCAGCGCCTTCCAGGCGGACGGGTGGTTTCTTACGACGGCGCATCATGGACCGACCTCTTGGGTGAAACGACCGACCACGAAGGACGCGATCTCATCGTCGAAACTACTGAGACGCACCGGCACACCTTCTTGATGCGCCGTTGCATCCAAGGTGCCGTGGCGATCGAACAGGATGCGCGTGGCGCCGATACCTAAATCCACATCAGTGGGCAGTTCCGGGCCATTCTCGGCCACGCGCGCCCACACGGTGAACTCATCGATACCTCCGGCCCAACCTTTCGAGTCATTGCCGAAGACGGCGCCGGTGCGCGGCGATCCCAAGATCGGAGGAATCTGTGCACGCACGACCTCCTTGCCATCGACCGCAACCGAGGCATGGCCATCGGCTGCAACGATCTTCAGATGCTGCCAGCGACCCGGCGCGAAGGTGCCTCCTGGGATCTCCAGGGTGAAATCCTGGAAGAGCTCGGCACCACCTTCTCCGGCACGCAGGAACACCATGGCCCCGCCACCCTTCAAGGCGCGGACGTCGAGCAGACCCTCCCAGCGCAGGAGTTGACCACTATCACCGCTGCTTGGTTTCAGGTCGAGGTCGAGCGAGAAGCCCAAGCTGAGATCTGGAAGACCGCGCCCCTCCACGGAGACACTGCCAGCACCTTCCAAATCAATGCCGGTACCGAAACGTCCGACGGCAGCAAGCTCTGCATCGCCAATCGCGATGATGCCTTCCCGTCCGCGGAAACGAGGTTCAAAACTGGCCTCCATGGCGCGACGGAAAATCAGACGTCGGAAACGATCGCCATCATCCCCGGATCCAGGGACCACTTCGACGACCACGGGGTGCCCCGAAGTCCGGGCGCGGTCGCGACTACTCTCCAGGAAGGTCTCAACGGTGGACTGCAGACCTTGGTAGCCAGGATCCATGCGGTCGAAGCCACTGACACCGATCCCCATCACTACGCCCACCACGACCATCACCAGCAGCAGCTCCATCAGAGTGAAGCCTGCTCGGCGGGTCATGGCGCGCAGGGTCTTAGCCCTTGGCCTGACGTCGGTCTTAGTCCTTGTAGGAGTAGAGGTCATCTTCAGTCCCGAACAGGCCATCACTGCCTGCAGAGACGAGTTGGAAGCCATTGGGCTCTGCGTAACTTCCGGTGCGCTCATTACGCCCCGGCATCACGGTTTGTTCTTCGTAGAATTCGATGCCAGCTTGCAGCACCGCACCACGCTTATCTGCGTAATGCAAGCTCTCGAAGTAGACGATCGGGTTGCCCCAGACATCGCCGATCTCGAACAGTTCGCGCGAATCGAACATTGCGGGCGCGCGCGCGGCCTCGTCGGCATCGGTGTTCACCAGCCATTCCTGCGACGGACGTTCTCCGGTGTACTCCGCATCGAACAGAGCCAGGACCAAGGCCTCGCTGTGCTCATTGTGACGATTGGTGGTCAATCCTGACGGCAGACGATCGTCGGGGTACTCCCCTTCGAGGCTGCGGTAGTTCTCGATCATCACCGCAAGCGCATTCAAGCGCGCGTGGGTCTTCTGATCCTGGCTCTTGCCAAAGACATTGCCGCCGATGGCCGCGAAGGATGCTGCGAGGATGCCGATGATGACCAGGACGATCATCAACTCCATCAAAGTGAAGCCTTGGGAGCGCTGGTTCATGGAATCGCGTAGACGAGTGCGACGTTATCGAGAGAAGCTTCGACCGGCAGGGCATGCGCGGTCTTGGCCGAGAGTCCCATCGCCATCATGCCGGTGGGATTGCGCAGATTCGCGACCTGCTCCGAGTAGAGCACCTCATCATTCACCCGAATGGTCAGGATGGGTTGCTTCGCTTCGCGGTTGACCTGGAAGGAAACCCGCGCGTTGGTGCCTTCGGCGATGCGCAGATCACTGGTGCCATGCTCGGCGCGCGTGCCGCGGGTCATGGTCCATTTCACCGCACCTTCGCGGTCGCGGATGACATGGAAGGACCAAGTCTCCTTGGAACGGTTCTGCAGGGCGATGTAGACCGAAGCCTCGCCGCGGTGTCCATTGCCAGCGATCAGATCGGCCTCATAGCTGCGGAAGGCCGCACCTGCGACCGTGCGGAAGACTCGCGTCTCGGCAGCGCCACCATGGTCACCTTGGATCATCAGCGACTGATCCTGCAGACGGGGTTCCACCCCGGCACGCGCCGCACTCTGCTTATCCCAACCGGGACGCAGACGACTGCTGTCGAAGAGGTCGACCCAACGTCGCAACTTGGCATGTTCCTGAATGCGGTTGCCCCACATCGCGGCATAGACGAATTGCGGATCCTCTTCGGCTTCACGCAAGGCATCTTGGAGGTAGGCGAACTCAGCAACAGCGGCATCCAGATCGCCTTCGCGATACAAGACGATGCCTTTGGCGTTGCGCGCAGCGGACAAGCCTGCGTCCATCGACACGGCCTGTTCGAAGGCAGACATCGCATCTTCCAGCTGGCCCAGCTTCAGGAGGTTCAAGCCATGACGCAGAACCAAGCCCGACCAAGCCGGTGCGTCGGAACTACTGCGAGCCCAATCCGGGAAATCCGCTTCCAAGCTGCGGAAGGCGATTTCTGCACGGGTGTAGGCTCCTTCGGAATACAGCAAGCTGCCGTAGACCGCGAGAATGGAGGCACATCCAGGCGCCGTCCGCACCATCTCCTGCAGCGTTTCTCGTGCCGACGACAGGTCGCCATCGCGGGCGGCCCATTGGGCATCGAGGTAACGGCTGTAGAGGTGATTCGGCGACAGTTCCAGGGCGTCGGCCAAGGCTTCTTGGGCCAACTCGGTTTCTCCGATGCGGTCGAGCCAGAAGGCTTGAGCGCTGAGTGCCGGAGCAGCATCGAAGGGTGTGGCTGCAGCCGACGCACGGAGGTCACGGATGACTTCCCCTGCCGAGCCTCCATCGGCGGCTTCGGTGATGCCGCGTAGATAAAGCAAGGTGGCGTTGGCGCCGTATTGGGTGATGGCATCCCCCGCCAGTTGACGCGCCTCTGCGAAGGATCCGCTGAGGTAGTTCGCCGCGATCAGGCCCGACTGCGCCTCCATCGCCGCTTCGACGTTATTGCCGGCAGCGCGTTCCGCATCCATGTAGGCCTGCTTGGCATCGGCCCATGCGCCAGAGCGCAAGGAAGCACGTCCTAAAGCCAGGGCGTTGCGCAAACCATTGGCCGAGTTGCGTTGGCCTTGCATGGCCATGGCGCGGGCGAGGTGCTGAGCAGCTTCCTCGACGCGACCGGTGTCCATGAGCAGGATGCCCAACTCCAAAGGAGCACTGGCATCGCCGGAACTCAGCGCGACGGCAGCCCGCAGTTGCGCTTCCGCATCCACATCGAGGCCAATGCGACGCAGGATCATGCCCATGCGTACGCGTGGACCTGCGACGCGCGAGAAACGTCCGCTTTCGACGCTCAGGCCGAAATCGGGCATGGTGCCTTCCAGCGTTTCTCCAGCCAAGGTGGCGTAAAGCGCGAAGGCGCGATCGAGTTCGAAAGTGCGTTCCCAAACTTCGCCAAGCAACATCCAGCTGGCGACATCATTGCCACCCAAGCGCACGGCTTCGCGCGCAAGCTCATCGGCATAAGGGAAGGCAACCGGCTCGGCCAGCCCCTGATCCAACAACCAACGCACGTAGATGCGCAGGTCTTCGACGCGCGCTGCAGACAAACGCGTGCGCTGATCACGCACACCAAGTTCGATGCGGTTGCGTAGGTTGTCGGCGAAACCGAAGGCTTCGTATTCCTCGGGGTCCAAGGGGATCTCGCCGCTGGCTTCCTTGCCGGTATGCGGGTTGATCTGCTTGAACATCAGCACATCGCCTTTCTTGTAGTCGAAGCGCTGGTCGCCGAGCAAGTGACCATAAAGCGTGGACAAGGGATCGAGCCGCACCCAGTCGTAGACCTTACGGTACTGATCATCTTGATCCGTGAAGGTCTCCTCGGCGGATTCCTCCAGACCACTGAGTTGGCCACTGTCATCATCCGTCTCGACCAACTGATCGAGGCCACCCAAGATCGAGGGCTCCTGCGCCAGCAGATAATCACTCCAATACGATGGACCGGAATCGGGCATCGGTGGAGGCATCATCACGGCCAGCGGTGGCAACTCGGGATCGGGCAGACCCAAAGGTGCGAGTGGCTCATCTGCGCTGGGACGTCGGAGCAAGTCGCGGCTGCTGCCATCTGCATGCAGTGCGACCACTGGATCACCTTCCGACAATTCGAAAGAATCGAGCGACTTACCGCCTTTCACATTGGCTGCTCGCGGAGGCTTCTCCTGCAGCAAGTTGTAGGTCATCAACCCGAGGATCAGGAGGACGACGACAAAGAGGATGGGTTCGCGCTTCACGGGAGGTCCTCCGCAGTGGGCTCAGGCAAGGTGCCGACTCCGAATTCGAGGAGCACGCGCTGCTCCATGCGCTTGGCGTTGCGTGGCAAGACTTCCATCGCCTGCAAGCCAAGAGGGTTTCCAGAGGCCTGCTCGGCGGCAAGGCGTCGGAGGAATGGGGTGGCGCTGACGCGGTGGAAGACGATTTCCATGGTCACCGGAGTGATGTCGAGCGAAGAGGCATTGCGACCTTTGCGACGACGCCCCTTTTCGGCGATACGAATTTTGTCGACTTCCGCTGCACCACTGTCCACCGCCATGTGCACCACACGATCGACGACATCCAATCCATGCAGGATGCGTTCGATCTGTTGCGGTTGCGACGGCGACACCGGTGGTAGGCCGAGGGAATCATCCACATCACAGTTGGAGCGCAAGGCCCAACCGACGAGTTCATCACGCAGTTCACCGGTCAGGCCGATGTAGTGCTGCGCTGCGGGAGTTCCCTGTGGAATCCGGAAACGCTCGCGGAATGGCGGCAAGGACTGACGTCCGAGGTCTGCATTGCGCTCGCGCAGGGATTCCAGACGCTGCTCCAATTCACGCACGGACGCACTGCCGTACATGGTGTTCGCGTTCATCTTGCGGCGCGTCGAAGAGATCGAACTCTTACCACGCTTGAACTCCTCTTCAGGACCACCGCCGGTGATCGCGAGCAAGATGAAGAACGCCACCACACCTCCGACGAAGCCGAGGATGAAGCGACGGTGGGTTTGCCAGAATGCGTCGAAGTTCATAGCTCTTCCTCCTCACCCGTCGCCGCGGCGTCTTGCAGGAGTTGGGCGCGCAGATTCCATTCCAGAACCTTGCCGCGCGGATTGGAACCGGCTTGAAGATCGCGTTCTGCGTCTCCGAGCAGGTTGCCGAGTCCACCGGTGAACACACCGAAGGCCTGACTGGCAGCACGGATGTCTTCTTCGGCCCGACCGGCCACCTCAAAGACCGGCACGCGTTGATCCACCCGTGCCCATTCCTTGCCATCCACCATCTGCACGCGGATCGACTCTACCCACAAGGACTCTGGCAAGCTCTTCTCGAGGTAATCGAGCAGCACATCGGTGCCGCGCGACGTTGCGTAAAGCGCTTCCAGGTCGCGGTGCAGCAGTTCCTCTTGACGCACCTGTTCCAGAAGCTCGGTCGCGCGCCCGTGATCGGTCTCGAGGCGCTTCTTATTCGACGACATGGTGCGCGCGGCGTTGGAAGCATCCTCCGCCAAACCGCCCATCACGATGAAGTTCACCACCACGAAGGCCACCGCAGCGACCCCCATCAGGACGCTGAAGATGGTGCGCTCGGAGAACTCCTTCTTCTTGCGCGCCGCAGCTGTGAGGATTTCCAGAGCGTAGAGCTCTGGGTCGGCAGCGCCCAAGCCCAAACCGAGGGCAATGGAAGCGCCGGGGCCATCGGCTTCGAGCTGCTCGGCTTCGTCTTCCGGCAGCTGCTCCAGATCGACCATCTCCACCGGGTTCCAAACCGAGACCGGCACCCGCATGCGCGAGGACAGGAACTCGGCCAGGCCGTTGGTTTGTGCGGCACCACCCGTGAGCAGGACGCGATCGAGGTTCAACTCACCGAGACGCGCCTGCGCTTTGCACAAAGTCACCACACCGCCCAACAGGGTCGGCAGACTTTCATACAACGGCATCAAAGGCCGGGTGACGCGTTCGGCATCGCTGCTCAGGCGTTCGCCCAAAGCTAGACGCAGATCCAGATGCTTATGGATCAGCCCACGCGCCCGCTCATCATCGATGTTGAGACGTTCAGCCAGCGTGTGGTCGCGTTTTTCGAGGCTGGTGGTGACCGAACGTGCGAAGTACAGATCGGTACCGCTGACCAAGGCCAAGTCGAGGGTGCCATTGCCGACACTCGCGATCAGGGTGGTCGATGCTTCGTGGTCGCCAAGGACCAAGTAAGCGTTGTAGAGCGCGATCGCGTTGGGCGTAAAGGCCTTCACGCTGAGCCCGCCGAGTCCATCCATGGTGGTCTCGAGCAGATCTTCGCGCACCAAGCTCAACAGCATGGTGTCTTCGTCGTCGAGGCCCTTCGGCACCGGCAACAAGTTGTAGGACGAAGCCAATGAACTTCCGGAACGCCCTTCGACCTCGCGGATCTCGAAATCCATGAGGCGCTCGAGGCGCCAATCCTCCACCGGCGGCACCGGTAGATACCGCATCATCAAGTCGGATCCGGTCAAGCCAAGCTCGACGGAACCCAACTTCCGCGCGGGGCCGGCGAGCACAGCGCGCGCAGCCTCGGTGGCAGACTCCGATCCTTCCGGAACGGCAGCCATGTAACGAGTCAGCTGATGCTGCCCCTTCTTGGCCTCGAAGGCCGCCAGACGGACCAGGGAACTACCCAGGTCGATTCCACATCCTTTGGCCATCAGTTGCCCTCCTTTGCGATCCAGTTGGACAAGACCGGGTAGGTGCCAGCAAGGGCTTTCTGCACCCGGGTGCGATAGGTCGAGGCTCTTTGCGCCTCGTCATTGCGCACTTCCTGAACAGCGGCTGCGAGCAGCTCACCGAGGGAAGATGCGTTGCTTGCGATGTCGGTGCCGGGGAAGCGTTGCGCCAACTGCGCTGCCTCTTGTGCGAGGCCTTCCATCACCGAAGCAGCCCCCACGAAGGTGGCGCCAGAAGCGCGTAGCTGCAAGGAACTCAATTCACTCCGACCTTGCTCGATGGCGTCGCGCGAAAGCAGTAGGGCTTCTTGGACCTTGGAGTCGTCGAGCGGGAGTTCGCGCAGCAAGCGGGCCGTGGCCGAAAGCAAGGCGCTGTCATCCCCATCGCGGGCGGCACGATTGATCTCCTGCGAGAGACGGGCGGCGTCGGTGAGGACTTCGCCGAGATCCCAAAGGAAACGTAGATCACCACTCGCAGCGAGGCGGGCGGCATCACCGGAAGCGGTGACGTCGGCGCCGGCGGAGGTGCGCAACATCAAGCGAGTTGCGCCGCTACCCATCAGCAGACCTGGGCTGGCATCGACCCGTGTGCCACGCGCCAAGCCGACCGGACCACCTTCACCAAGGATGAGGAAGGAACCTTGGTCGCGGACGACGTCGCCCGGGACGAAGGTGAGCTCGGAACCCTCACCCGCGTTGAAATCCAGACCACCGCTGCCGGCGGTCCAATTGCCACCTTGACCATGCACGGTGACGAGGATGCCGGAAGCATCTTGCAGCAGCAGGTTACTGCCACTGGACCATCCTTTGCCGAATGGCGTGCTGATGGAATCGGGCGTGCCATCGGTCGTTTCGACCTTCAAGTCACGCAGCGACCCCTTGCCTTCCAAGATCAAGCTGAGCTGGAACCACTCCGCGTCGGCGGGCAGCGGCAGGGTTGCGGAGCCTTGAGAAAGATCGCGCGCTTCCCAGGCAGCAATGGCGGTTTCCTCTTCACCTTTGCCCCATGTCAGGAGGGGGCGCACTTTCAGGCCACTGACCTCCGCCGACAACTGCAAAGCTCCTCCCATCAAGGGGAAGTTGCGGTTGAGTTTGGCTTCACTGCGTGCGCCGGAATGGAACATCGCGCCATCGCGTAGCTCCACACCCTTGCCCATGCTCCAGACTTCGGCTTCCTCGAAGGCACCGTAGTTATCGATGGCATCGAGCTGCACGGATGCACCGCCGCCGCCACCGGCATTCGCTGGGCGATCCGGATCTTCTCCACCGCGCCCCATGGTCCACCATGCACCACCGCCAGCAGCGATGAGCAGGACGACCACCAAGACCAACTGCAACGGACCACCTTTCTTCTTACCGGAAAGGGCAGCCTCGCGAGCACGACGGTGGACGTCTTGGTCGAGGTCATCATCGGTGGCGGCTCCATCACTGGAACCTGCACCTGCGGAAGCACTGGAATCCAATAGGCGCAAGGCTGCACTACCGAGCTTCAGCTCAGTACCGGGGAACCACTCCCCTTCCTTGACTTGGACGCCGCCCGCCCAAGTGCCATTGGTGGAACCGAGGTCTTTGAAGCCGACTTTGCCGTCGTCTTCGACCTCAATTTCCAGGTGTCGGCCCGATACGGAATCGAGAGCCAGGACCTGGTCATTGGTCTTGGCTCTGCCGAAGGTATGTGTACCGCGGCCAAGATCGAGGATCTTGCCCGTATCGGGACCACTCAGGATCTCAATTTGAACCATGCGTGGGATGGGGTTGCGCCGCCTGAGGAACAAGGCGGGGCAGTGGAAGTCTAAGCCCGCCCTTATGTTGCGGGCAATCCTCCGACGTCACCTTATCCCGAGCCAGCGCGCCAGTAACCTGTGGCCGGGCATGCGATTCTTCTTCCTGACGACCCTCCCGGAGAGTGAAACGGGACCATGGCATCCGAGCCCCGAGCTCCGACGCCATTTCAAGGCCCTACGCTTTGGGCCCGGAGAGGAATTCCTGCTCCTTCCACCCACCGCCGGGGCCATCCAAGCCGTATTCCACAGCGCCGACCGCGTCGAGCTGCTCGGACGGGCTCCGCGCCCCTCCCTACCCCTTTTGGATGTCCGCCTCGCCACCGCCTGGCCTAAGGGCTCGCGCGGTGATGACTTGGTCCGACGCTGTGCTGAGAGTGGAGTCGCTCAAATCATCCCCCTGCGCTGCGAGCGTAGTGTAGTTGGTAGAAAAGACTTAGGTTCATCGCGCCAACAACGCTGGCAGAAGATCCTGCAGGAGGTCTGCCAACAATGTGGGCGACCGGAATTGCCGCTCTTGAGCCCCGACCCCGTCGACCTCGACGCCCTGCCGACCCTTTTTCCCGAACACCGCATCATCGCTCTGGTCCCCGGCACTTGGCCCTTGGGCATGGAGCTGGACCTTCATCGACCGGAGAAAGTGCTCCTGGTCATTGGCCCGGAAGGTGGATTCAGCCCCGCCGAAGAGGCGAGGATGCGCGATCTCGGCTTCCATTTCTCAGGATTGGTTCCCACCATCTTGCGGATTGAGGCAGCCGCCCCTCTGGCTGTAGGCATCTGCCAGCATCACTTTTTGATGCGCCAAGGGCATTAAACGCGGTTTTTTGACCCAACCACTCAAAGCAGGCCCTCCTCCAAGAAAGATAGGAAGCCTCCTGCTCCAATCACCAGGTGATCGAGCAGCTCGATGCCCAAGAGACGGCCCGCCCGCTGCAGCCTTCGTGTGGTGGTGCGGTCATCGGCGCTGGGCTGGGGATCCCCGCTTGGATGATTGTGCGCCACCAGGACTGCCGCAGCACGTCGGCTCAGGGCGGGGCCAAAGACTTCCCGCGGGTGCACCAAGGAACTACTCAAAGTGCCGCGACTGATCTCACACTCGAACAACAGCCGCCCCTTGGTGTCGAGATACAAGGCGTAGAACACCTCACAGGGCAAATGAGCCAGTCGGGGCGCCAGATAACGATAGACATCCTCCCCGCCGCGGATCGGCATGGCGAGTTTGGTGCTCTGCAGGGAAGCCCGCCGGCCCAATTCCAGAGCTGCGGCCAAACGCTGCGCCGCCGCTGGCTCCAAAGCCAAACTCTGCTCCAGCTCTGGCGGTTCCAAACCGGCCGCCCGGCACAACGAAAGCGGCGACGGCGGATCAATGCCGAAGGAGGAGAGCAGTTCCCGTTCGCTCCAAGAGGCGACGGGTCGGGTGCTGTGCGTAGAAGATGCCATGCCGCTGTAGACGACGGTTCCATCGTCCTGCGGTCACACCATCATTCTCAACTTCGATCCCAACCAGCGCGGAAACGCGCCTCGACCTCGGCGAAATCGGCGCCGAAGGTCCGACTCCAACCCTCTTCCCAAGTCGTGCCGCGCAGATTCTGGAACAAGTTCGGCAGGGCATTGGTGCCGTATTCCTGCGTCAACCAATCGCTTAGGAGCATGGAATAGAAGTAAGCCTGGGCGACCTTGTCGGTATCACTCCAGCCGGTCCAGTTGCCGTCGAGATCGGCGGGTTGCAGCAACAAGGGCAGACGCGCCTCCAGAGCTTGTTGCGCCAAATCCACCGGACGCCCCTCCATCATTTGTGCCATGCCTTCATGCAACCAAGTCGGGATCCGCGTTCCGACCGTGTGCAGGACCGCATGCGTCAACTCATGGCGCAAGGTCCGACGGATCGCATCCTTTTGTTGCGGATAGTTGTCGATCACGATGCGCACGCGGCCGTCGTACAGACCACTCGACCAATCCGGTGCACGCCATTTGTAACGCTCCGGGTCCAACCACATCACCAAGATGCGTTGTTGCGGCTGAATGCCCAGGCCACGGACGACTTCCGACCAGGCGTCTTCCAAGTCCGCTTGCAACTCCGGGATCCACTGCACCATGTCGGGATCCTGCGGGTCGTAGCGACTTTCGAAATGCGCCGTCGCATCGGTGAGGAAGGTGCGATAGAGCTCTTCTTCCGCCACCAACTGCTCTTGACGTTCCACCAGATAGGCATCCTCCGGCTGCAACAACACCGCTTGCGAGATCTGCGCGACGGCGAGCTGAATATCCCCTTCCAGGGCCGCCAAATCCGCCGACAAGCGCAACAAAGTGGCTTGCTCCGGGAATTCCGCCAAGGCCTTCTGCAGCACGGCACGCGCCTCGACGCGGTCGCCGGTGCGCAAATACACCCGCGCCATCCAACTGGCTGGATAACCATGATCGGTGTCGGTGTCGTTCGCCAGTGCGAGCAAATCCAAGGCATCTTGATGACGCCCCAATCCAGTAGCCTCGATCGCCAAACGCACATAAGAACGCGACAAGTTCAGCGCCATCACCGGATCCTCCGGCGACAATTCCAAGGCCTGCTGCAACAGGCGCACGGCATCTTCTGCGCGATCATCACGTAAAGCCGCCAGGGCGTCGCGGTTCAACTCGATGGCGCGCAGACGATCGGCATCAGCATTGGCTGCGGCCAAGGCATCGTCGGAAACGGTGGATTCCGTGGGCTGCTCGGTGCGGTCCAAGTTCTCGCGTGAAAGACTCGGCTCCTCGACCTCTTCCACCGGCTCCGCGGGTTGACGCGCCTGCGACCACCAATAGCCATAACCTCCAGCGGCCAGGAGTAGGACCAAAAGCAAGAGGGGAATCGATTTCATGCGGGCGAGATGGCGGGCAGATCACCTCGGGTAGACCAACCACCGCGTCGATCCGCGAGCAGTCGCTCCCAAGGGGCGTAGGACCAAGGATAGCCGCTGGCGTCGGCGAGGTCCTGTAACTGCTGACGAAGCTGCTGCTGCTGCACCGGGTCTTCGATGATCCAACAAACCCCGCTGGCAAGGTAGAGGTCGACTTCCAGGGAAGAAGCCCAGGGCACGGCAGTGCTTGGAGGCTCCGCATGAGGGGAACCCAAGGTCGCGAGCAAGGCCTGGACCTGCGGCAAGACCGTGGCGGCGAGTGCGGAAGATGGATATCGCTGGATGCCTTGGCAATAACCGGATGCCATTTCCAACGCGCGTCCTTCTTGCATCAACTGCGGCCAATAAGGAAAGGTGCGGCATTGCTGCGGACGTTCTGCATAAACCGTGCATGCATTGCCCCCATCCAACAGGCTGCAACTGCCATCCCGTTCTTCGCGGATACTCAGACGTCCGTCGACCGAACGCACGAAACGGGCCACGAATCCTTCCAACGGCATCTGCAACCGCTTCGCCATCACTATGACATCTTCCTGCGTCACCCAAACCTGGCCATGGCCGACGCGGCAGCAGTTGCCGCATCGATGACAGTCGAAGGAAAAAGGTGCCTGCGCTTGCAGGTCTTCGGTCATCGTGCCAGATGCGCCTGGATGTCTTCCATCAGGTCCGACGCCGTGGCGTAACGCACCTCACGATCCTTGGCCATCATCTTCTCGATGAAGAAGTGCATCATCGGCGAGATCGAACGCCCCTTCAGTGCGGAACCCTTCAGGCTTTCGAGCACCTGCTTGCGCACCATCTCCTGATCATCGCCGGCCTCAAAAGGCAGGGCGCCGACCACCAAGTGGTACAGCGTGGCGCCAAGAGAGTAGATGTCGGCGCGACCATCAAGATCATCCATGCCGCGTGCCTGCTCCGGTGCCAGATAAGCAGCCGTACCAAGCGTGGTGCCATCACCGTGGGTGCCGCTCATGCCTTCGCCGGCGAACCCAAGGTCAATCAACTTGACCTTGCCCTCTTTGGAGACCATCACGTTGCCAGGCTTCAGGTCGCGATGGACGACGCCTTGGGCACGCATGCCTTCCAGGGCTTCCGCCACCTGTAAAACGATCGACAGCGCCTCCTTCTCTTCGAAGGTGTGGTTCTCGGCGAGCAGTTCCTCGAGGGTCTTGCCCTTCACCTTTTCCATTTCGAGGATCAGGGTGTCGAGGAAGCGGAAGGCACGGAAACCTTTCACCACTCCGGGCACGTCCAGATCCTTGATCAGCTTCACTTCCTGCAGAAACCGCTTCGAAGCGACATCATCCGCAGCCAGGTCCGGGCGCAGGATCTTCAGCGCGACGTTCTTGAAATCCTTGTTGCGCTGGGCCGCAAAGACTTCAGCGGTGGCGCCACTGCCAAGCATCGGACCCATCTTGAATCCTGGGATCTCTGGCTTGGCCATCACCTCGGTGCGACGCAGGAATGCCAAACGTTGGGCATCCCAATCGGTGACGGCAGTCAAGGCATCGTCGAAGGGCACTTCGGCGGCGGCTTCCAACACCAGTTGCGCCTGGTCGCGCGGCAAATAACCGCGGAACACGAGTTGCGCGAGGAACTTCTGATCCTCGGCCGGGACGGGAGATGATGCCGTCATGAGGCCGACATCCTATATCGGCGTTATCGCTTGGGGAACTTGAGCTTTCGGCTGAGGCAGGTTCCTGCTCAAGCGGAAAACGGGAAAGGTCGAAATATCCACGTCTGGCGGCCGATCCTCCGGACAGCCCCTTTGCTTGTCATGTCCACTGGAACCGGAATCGTCTACAAATACTTCGACCTCATCGACGGGTTCATCCGCGTCAGGGTCCTAGGACAGGATGTCTCCCTGTCGGTCCTTCAAAAAGGAGTCGGAGAGCCCCCAAGTCGTCGCGAGTATCGCCGTTTGGTGGTCGAAAACTGTGTCATCGGAGTGGATGAAGAGGTCCTGCCGAAGGTCCACTCCATCTATCCAGAAGACACCATCGCCGCCGAGGATCTGCTCTATCAGATCTGCGTCGACGTCAACCCGAACCTTGAGATTCACTCCGTGGCTCTGCCGGCCGACGCTGCAGGGGATGTCGCGGAAGTGGAAGCGCAAGAAGAGTTCCGTCAGCGAGCTTTCGACCTGAAAGGGCAGGTCTTGGAAGAACTGGTCGGACAAGATGAGGCGGTGACGCAGATTTGCCGCACCGTGATGAAAGCGGCTAGTGGTATCGGGGATCCACAACGTCCGGTAGGTAGTTTCCTGCTGGTCGGACGCACCGGCACCGGTAAGACCGAGCTTGCCAAATCCCTGGCGCGCCATCTGTTCGAGAGCAACAACCTGGTGCGCATCGATTGTTCCGAGTTCGCCCTCCCCCATGAGACGGCGAAACTGATCGGAGCCCCCCCTGGATACGTGGGCCACAACGACGGCGGCACCCTGACCGAATCCCTGATGCGCGACCCGCGTGCCGTGGTGCTGTTCGACGAGATCGAGAAAGGTCATGAGAAACTGCACAACATGTTGCTGCAGATCCTGGATGACGGACGCCTGACCGACTCCAAAGGCAACACCGTGTACTTCCACGATGCCTTGGTGTTGATGACATCGAATGTCGGTACCGCCGACTACGCCGAAGCGACCAATCGTCTGGGCTTCGGACGCGAGGGCGCCCTGGCTGCCTGCGACTACGAGGAGATCACCCGTGCGGCGCTGCGTCGCAACTTCAAGCCGGAGCTAATGAACCGCTTGGATGGTGTGCTGACCTTCAACGCACTGTCGCCGGAAGATTGCACCCGCATCGCTGAACTGCAGCTAATCAAGTTGCGGGAACGGATGGTGCGTGCTGGCATCCAACTGAAGTGGTCGACGCGCCTTGCCGGTGCCGTGGCCGAAGCTGGATACTGCGAGGAATATGGCGCACGGGAAGTGCGTCGTGCCCTGGCGCGCCTGGTGGAAGAACCGCTGTCGAACGCCATCTTGGATGGTGAGTACGCACCAGGGACCAAGGTGACGGCTGGCTGGCGTGGTGGCAAGGTGGTGTTCCGCGGCGACGCGGCATGAGCCACCAGAGCACCCCACACTCCCCCCCGAGGACGGATGGGAAGCCACCTGGTTACCCCATTCTTAGGCCAGGCTATCCTGTGCCCCGATGTTGGCCGTCCTCACCCTTTGCCTTCCCACTGCCCTAAGCCCGGCGCTGGCCGCTCCGGCCATTCCTGCTGCACAAGAGCAGCCCAAACTGCGCGTCGCCCATGACCAGGTCGCGGTCTGGAATGGTGGCTCCATCACCGTGGAACGCTTCGATCGTTTCCTCGGTGCCAATGCCCGTTATCAGGAAACCGGCGCCGAAGCACTGACCCACATCTTGCAGCTGCAGCTGGTCCAGACCGAAGCGGAATCGCGCGGTCTCCAGGCCGACCCGAGCGCCGTCGAAGCGCGTCTGCAGGAAGCCAAGGCGCAAGTGGAAGCTGCAGGTAAGAACCTGGAGGTGCTACTCGCCGCACGTCAGATGGGCATGAAGGAGTTTCGGGCTCTCCTGGCCGACTCCCTCCTGCACGAAGAGTTGGTCCGCGCCGACTTCAAGCTTGGCCCCAATGCCAAGGTCAGCGCCGAACAGCTGGAGCAATGGTCGCAGCAACACATCGATGCCTTGTTGGCGAAGTCCAAGCTCGCGCCGGAAGGCATGGTGTTGGATGCTCCTCCCTACCGCGTTTCGGAACAAGACCTCGGCGCCATCCTGCGTCAGACCATGGGCAATGAGGACCTGGTCGACCGCGTGGAACAGCTGGTCTTGATGGAAGCCCTGCCGAAATGGGCCAGCAAGAATGGCGTGCCTCTGACCGACGACCTCCTCTACCAAGAGATCGAGTGGCGTCGGAAGCGGGTGGAAGAAAACCCTGCTTACGCCGGCGCCACTTATGAAGGCCTGCTGCAGGTCAAGAACTCCAGCATCGAGTTGGTGCTGCAGTCGGATGAACTGCGCGTCGTCGGCTACATGCGCCTGTTCGCCAAGGACCGTCTGCCGGACAGCTGGTTCGACGCCATGCCCAAAGCGGAACGCGCCGACCTCGAAGAACAGTACGGCGCCTCGCGTCACATCGGTTGGATCCTGCTCCGCTCCCATGAGCAGAAAGCGGATGCCCTCGACCTCACCTTCGACGAAGCCGCCGAGGAACTGACTCGCCTACGCAATCAGATGAAGTCGGCTGACGATTTCCGCCGTCTCGCCGCGGAGTACTCCGAAGACGAAGTCACTCGTAGGCGCAATGGCATGTTGGGTTGGGTTCACCTGGTGGAGAAAGGTGTGGCTCCTGCACTCTCCGCTGCAGCCTTCGAAGCGGAAGGCACTGGCATCTTCGGCCCCGTCAAGATCGTCGACCCGAACCCATTCGCCAGCATCAGTGGCATGGCTCTGGTGTTGATCGATGGCGTCCGCGAAACGCCCAGTGAGGGTGAGTTCCGCGAACTCGTACGCCGCGGCATGCACAACTCGTTGCGCTCCACCTTCTTGGAGGAGATCAACCTGCATTCGCGCTGGCAGCGCCGCTTCCCGGAAGCCTACTGAGCCTGTTCGGCCTGCGGGCCCGCCGGCGCCGGCATCTCCGGCTGACGCAAACTCAACATCGCCATGGCCGTGCCGAAGTGCGCACTGCGTGGGAACACGCGGTCGTTGAACACGATCGCTTCCTTATCCATGCTGGCGAACAGACGCTCCTGATAACGTTCGCGCAACCGCGGACGTTCGGCCTCCGGCAGATGTTCGATCGCCAAAGCCGCGTAGTAATGCGCGTAGTAGAAGTAATACGGCGCGATGCCGTAATCCCCTTCATGCGTGCCCGTCTGCGCGCGACGCTTCTCCAACTCTTCCCAGTGCACCAGGAAATGTTCGACGGCAGTGCGCAGGTCTTCGATCTCATTGAGGCCCGCCAAGTGCAGCACCGTCTCGACGCCTGGAGAACGCCCAATCGTGCCGGGAATCTTGATCAATCCACCGGAGGAGGTGTAACTCGATACGCCGGGATCCACCCGACAGGCGAGCAGTGATTTCAGTGCACTCTTCAAAGTGCTGGCATGCACTTCATAACCCTGTGCCTGCGCTTGCCACAGCGCCAACACTGCAGGCGCAGTCATGAATGGCGAGGCAGCGGAAACCGCATCGCCGCCACTGCGTCGGGCGTAATTCCAGCCACCCGTTTTCGGGATAGCCGTTTCCTGGAGTGATTGCACCAGCATCGGGATCCGCGCTTTGACAGCCTCCGCATGCACTTCCGGCACCATTCCTTGCGCCTCCAAACGTAGGAGGAAGTTCAGTGCATAGATCACACCCCAATCGCGGACGTCGTAGCCGCCACTGAAGCCAGGTTGCATCTTCGGCTGATCCAAGCCTGCCAAGACGAAGCGCACCGCGCGCTCGATGGCTGCCGCACTTTCTTCCGAGTGAAGATGCGCGGGGATCTCCAACAAGGACCATGCGCAGATCGAAGTACCACCTACGCGATAACCCAGCGGAATCTTGCCACGCTCGCGATAGACCCCCTCATACGGCCACTCCCATGGCTCCTCCGACTTACCAACGGATTCCTGCCCAGCAAGAAGCAACGCGACGCCCGCTTGGTAGATCATGTCTTCTTCGATCACGATCTCCTTGGACGGGGCATCCTTCGATTCCTGAGCGGAAACCGGCAGACAAAGCAAGGACGCTCCGAGGAGCGTCCATCCATGGAGGGATTGGCGCATGACCTGTTCTAACAGAGCCGCACCCCCACCTAAACGATTCAACCGGAGTTCAGCAGCTCAGGCGGAAATCCTCACGCGACGCGAAGGTCGCAGCGATCTCTTCCGCACGCTGTTCGAATCCTTCGCAGCCCATCAAAGCCAGAGCGGCAATCTTTCCGGCCTCGACGCCAGGCTGATCGAATGGGTCGATCCCCGCGATGCCACCGGCGTAGGCGGTGGCGATCTGCAGGAACTGGAAGTACTGGCCGAGATGGAAGGCGTCCATCTTGCACATCTCCAGGACGCAGACCGGACGCCCTGCATCCAACAGCGCGACCTCGGTGCCCTGACGTTCCTGCTCCATCAACTCATTGAGGGTGCGGCCCTTCAAGTGATTGAAGGCTGGAGAGTCCACGAATGGTTCTGGGATCGCCACTTCCTTCGCGAAACGATCCAGCTTCAGCATGGTGTAGACCTTGTCGTTTGGACCTTCGACATACAGCTGGGCCTGACTGTGCTGATCGGTCGGGCCGACGGCCTTCACCGGCGTCGGGCCGACATGCACCACCTCACCCTTGAGGTTCAAGCGTTTGCCCAAAGACTCCGCCCACAACTGCTGATACCAGTCCGACAGATAACGCAGACGATGCGCATAAGCGAAGTGCACATGCACCGGCTTACCCCCTTCCTGATAAAGCATATGCGCCAAGGCATAAAGCAAAGCAGGGTCCTCATCCGCCGCGCACTCGCGCAGCTTCTTGTCGACGCGCGCCGCACCGGCATGGATCGAATCCACATCCAAGCCAGCCATCTCCGCAGTGAACATGCCTACCGGCGACATCACCGAGAAACGTCCGCCGACGCCATCGGGTACGGGCAGGGTGTGGAAGCCCAAGTCATCGCAAATGCCACGAAAATGGCCATTCACGGGGTCGGTGGTAATGGTGAAACGCTCGCGCGCCGCCACTTCATCCCCACCACAAGCCTCGACCATCGCAGCATAGGCGATCAGGAACTCGGAACTCGTTTCGATGGTGCCGCCCGACTTCGAGATCACATTGATGTGGGTGCGGTTCATCGGCACCGTCTCGAAGAACTCGCCCAACCAATCAGGATCGACGTTATCCAAGACGAACACACGCGGCTGCCCCGGCTCCGGATTCCATTCCTGATAGACCGGCGCCAGCGCGTTCATCATGGCGGTGTTACCCAACGCCGAACCACCGATGCCCAGCACCACGAAGTAATCGACATCACCCTTGGCCTTCACTGCGGTCGCACGCTCGCGACAAGCGGTGACCAATTCTTCGCGCTGATGCAAGGAGCGCCAAATCGGTTCGTCGGCGAGATGCGCATCGCGTGCGGCGATGGCACGGGGCATGGCGTCGGCCAATTGTTGACGGGTGAGACGGCCATCGTTGCCGTTTCCGAAAAGACCACTCAAGTCGAGATGCAGTGCCATTAGTTTCGTCGTCCCCCGAAGATCATCAGGGCGTAGTAGAGGAGCATGGAAAGGCCGGCCAAAGCGGCGGCCACGTAGGTCAGGGCGGCGGCATTCAAGACCGCGGTCACCCCTTGGACCTCCTGTTCGGTGCGCAGGAGGCGAAGGTCATCGAGGCTGGCCAGGGCCCGACGCGAGGCATCGAGTTCCACCGGCAAGGTGATCAGCTGAAACAGCACCACCCCGAGGTAAAACAACAGGCCGACGATGGCCAGCAGAGGATTGTGCAGGACGGCACCGAGCAATAACAGGGGGATCCCGAGGAGGTTTCCTAGCTGAGCGCTGGGCACGGTGAAGTTGCGCAGGGTCAGGGGCGCATAACGATGGGCCTGCTGGAGGGCGTGGCCGGCCTCATGGGCGGCGATACCGAGGGCCGACAAATCACGGCCATCGTAGACCTGGGCGGAAAGACGCAGGACCTTGGCCCGAGGGTCATAGTGATCGCTCAAAAAGCCCTCGACCCGCTCCACCGGCACCTCAGCCAGACCTTGGGCCCGCAACAGCGCTTCCGCGACCTCTGCCCCGGACATTCCGGCCTGATTAGGAACCTGCTGATTGTCCCGGTAGTGCTTCTGCACGGAATGACGCGCCCAGCCACCCAACAGGGAGGCTGCCAGTACCAGGAGGATGGCCAAAGTCATCGGAGCGGATTCTAGCTGCCGTTCCTCGAAAAACCGCCCCTAGGACTACCAGGATTGCCGATAAGAAGGCAAGATTCCCGGCACTGGGCTCGTCCAAAACCCGTCCCAGTCCGTCCGCTCCGCTCATGTCCCAGTCTCAGTCCGGTAATTCCCAACTCCTCGGCCTCGCCGTGGTCGCCCTCTTCCTGCTTGCAGGAGTGGCATTCCTATTCTTCAACGAAGAGCCTGCGCCGATCGATCCCGGCACGGAAGACCCCTTCGCAAGTGCCGCAGAAGATGAGGTCATCGAGGCTGCTGGGCCCGTCGCACCGGTCACCCATCGTGAGCCAGCGGATACCGGCGTCACGCAGCGCACCGAGATCGACAACGGCCCCAGCTTCACCACCGATGGCGACGTCGTCGGCGCTGCCGTGAGTGGCATCGTGGTCGATGAAACCGGTAAGCCAGTTGCAGAAGCGATCGTCGCGGTCTCGCAGCGTTACTCCGCAGGTGCCTTGCTCGCGGATTTCGAGAAGGCCGAAAAGTTCGAGACGGAGACCGACTCCAAGGGACGCTTCCGTTTCCGCAAACTACCGGCCAAGCGCGAGATGAACCTTTGGGTTTATCACGGAGACTACGCCCCGACGCAAGGTCCGGCCTTTGCCTCTTTGGATGAGGAAAGCCAGGAGTTGCCACCCATCGTCTTGCGTGCAGGTTATTCCCTGACCGGCAAGGTCACGGATACCGGCGGCAATCCATTGCCAGCGCAAGTGGAGTTGCGTCGCCAACAGAGTGGTTTCCTCACCGGTTCGCCGGAGGAACGTCGCGAAGAAGACTTGGCACTGGGACGCCTGGTCGTGGTGCAAGCCGATGATGAAGGTAACTTCCGTGCCCAAAACGTCGCGGAGGGCATTTGGATCCTGCGTGCACAACACGAGGGATTCGCAACGGCGGAGATTCGTCCGATCCTGTTCCTGGAGAACAAGAGTGTCGAGGATCAAGTGGTGGTGCTGGAAGATGAGCATCACATCGCTGGGCGTGCCGTCGACGAGAACGATCAGCCCGTCGCGAATGCGCTGGTCAATGTCTCGCGCGTCCAACCACGCCCCATCTTGACTGGCTCCACCCGCACCCTGGAAGACGGTAGTTTCGACGTTCGGGGCCTCTCCTCGGGCATCTACGGTCTCAGCGTGCAGGCCGAGGGTTACACCAATGGCCATGCCGGTCGCGTCGAAGCCGACACCACGACTTTGGTGGTGGTGATGCAAGTGAAGGCTGGCGTCAGTGGTCGGGTGACTGATCCGGATGGCGCGCCCGTGACCAAGTTCCAGCTCGAGATCCTGCGTACGCGCGCCGGCAACAAGCAGTACGGCATCACTGGCAAGACCTACGACATCGACTCTGCCGATGGCACCTACAGCCTCGAGAGCATCGACCCCGGCAGCTACATCCTGCTCGCCCGCGCTCGTGGACAAGCTGCCACTTACAGTCCAAGTTTCCGCATCGATCGGGAACAGGTCGATGGCATTGACATCTCCATGGCTTCGGGTGGCGTCATCGTCGGCCAAGTCTTGGATGGCGGCAGCAACAAGCCGATCGCCGGCGCGACCGTCAGCCTGCATGGTGATGAATACAACCCGGAGGAAGTGGATTCCCTGTTTGGCGCTTCCTTAGGTGATCCCAACAACATCCCGGCGCTGACCGCCACCACCGACAAGGACGGCAACTTCCGCCTCGACAATGCCTTCCCTGGCACCGTGCAAGTGCTTATCAACCATCCGCAATACCTGTCGGAGTTGGTCGCGACCACGGTCATCGACAAGGGACAGCAGGATCTAGGTGCTGTGCATGTCTACAAAGGTGGCAGCATCTTTGGTGTGGCCAACAATAAGGAAGGCAAGCCCATGACCGGCGGTACCGTCAACCTGTCGCGTCAGGATGGCAGCGCTTTCTTCCACAAGACCGCCACCGTGGATGCCCGTGGACGCTTCCGTTTCGAGGGCCTGAAAGCGGGCTCCTATGAGGTCATCGCCTACCCCGCCACAGACGACAGCGCCTTCTTGTTCCCGCCAGAAGGCGATAAGAAAAGTGTTTACGTGGCAGACGGCGCCGACGTCGAGGTGGAGCTCAATTCCAGCCTTTAAGGACTGGGGCTGGATAATTTCCAGCAACTAGGCAAGGTCGTGCGTATCCTGAGCGGTCCTGTTCACCACAGGACTCCGCAAACATGCTGTTCACCTCGCTCCTCCTCCTCTCTGCCGCTCCTCAGGAGCCGGTCCCCAGCGATCTGCGCGTCGAAGACCTGAAGACGCACATTGCCTTCCTCGCCAGTGAAGAACTGGAAGGACGGGAAGCCGGCAAGCGCGGTGGTCATCTGGCCGCCGGTTATGTCGAGAATCAGTTCCGTCGCTTCGGCCTCAAGCCGATCACCGAAGACGGCAGCTATCGCCTCCCCTTCGAGCTTGGCAAAGACACCGCCTACAACGTGGTTGGCCTGCTGCCTGGAACCAACCCAGCCAAGGCTGACACCTATCTCGCCGTCGGTGGTCACCACGACCACGCTGGCTTGGGATCGCGTCTTTCCGGTGCGATGGGTTTCCCTTACGAGATCCACAACGGCGCCGATGACAACGCCTCCGGCACCTCCGGCGTGCTCGAACTGGCCGAATACTATGCGGCCCATCCACTCGAGCATCCGATCCTGTTCATGACCTTCTCGGGTGAGGAGCGCGGCCTGCTCGGCAGTGCAGCCTTGGTCAATGGCGATATCCTCCCGACTTCGCAGATCATGGCCATGATCAACCTCGACATGATCGGGCGTATGCAGGATGGCAACCTCTTCATTGGTGGCCTCGGTACTGCTGCAGAGCTGCATCAGCTGCTCGACCCGATGTTCGAGAAGAGCGAGCTGAAGTTGGAGCTCGATGATCGCGGGGAAGCTCCAAGCGACAACACCAACTTCTTCCACGCTGGTGTGCCTGCACTGTTCCTGTTCACCAACATCCACGAGGACTATCACATGCCCGGGGATGATGCCGACAAGATCAACTACGAGGGCGAGGTGCAGGTGCTGACCATGGCACGCGACATCCTCAACATCCTCGATACCCAAGACAGCCTGACCTTCGTCAATCACCGTGGCATGGGCATGCCTTCGGACTTCAACGATCGCATGCGCGAGCACTGGCAAGGCATTGCCAAGCGCAAGAGCCTCAAGGGCAAGCTGGGACTGCGCGCCAAGGAAGATGAGATTCCTGGCCTCCTGGTCGAATCCGTCACCGAGGGCAGCGCGGCTGCGGAAGCAGGCCTCCAGGCTGGCGACCACGTCGTGGCGATCAACGGCCGCAAGACTCCAGACCTCAACATGCTGCGTCGGGCTCTCGCGGGCGGCCTCAAGGGCCAAAACGTCGAGATCGAGGCAACGCGTGGCGAAACCACGCTGAAGCTGACTGCCGTCCTCAAGTAGGACCAGCTCCCCACCTGCAGGCCCGGGCGTCTCCGAGAGGAGAAGTCCGGGCCTGCTCTCATTAGAATGGCCGAGGGCATGCTGGAAAAGAAGACACTTCTCGGGTTGGTGGGCGCCGTCGCATTGGCGGGCTTGGCCTATTACGCCTGGCCCAGTGGTGGCAGCGACCTCCCGCTGGAGGAAGATCCGGCGCTCATGGAGGGCGAGGGTGATCTGGAGTTGCCCCCCGGCGAAGGCAATAGCGGCGGACGTCGGGTGGTGGTGCAGGATGGCAATGAGCAACGCCTGTCCGAGATTGCGCTTTATGCCGATACGCCCAATGGTATCGTGCGCTTGACCGGCAACAATGGTTGGGCGCGGGTACCGGTGAGTGAAGACCGCGCGACCCCAGTGGCTGCATTGGCCGAACGTCGGTGGTCGGCAGTTACGGAAGTCACCGACGGCGCCGAGGAGGATCCAATCCTCGTAGCGGAGACTGCGGCCGGGCATTTGCGCCTGGATGTGAGCATTGAAGGTTTGGAAACTGCGCCGGCACCATGGGTCGAGATCCATGCACTCGGAGAAGATGGCTTATCGGCTGCTGCCGAGCTTTACTTGGATGTCTTGAGTGCGGGCAGCTTCCTTTTCCATGGCACCGAGGGTGAGTTGGGGATCCAGGATCTACCGCCGGTGGCCTATCGCCTCGACGTCGGCCATGCGGGTTGCCCGGACGTGCGCCTGACCCTGCGACTGGAGGAAGGCCAAGTGCTGCAACACTCCGTGCGGCTGGAGCAAGGCGCGAGTCTGAGCGCCACCGTGGTTGAACCGACGGCCACTGGAGAAGAGGAAGCCCGCGCCATTGCCGGTGCCGAAGTGGCCTTGTGGCCGGTGCAGTCACGCGCCAGCGGTTGGGATGACCCCTTGGTCCCCTTCCGCATTTACGGCAACCTGCCACCGCGCATCGGCGATCAGGATCGAGCCCGCAGCGACGGAAGTGGCGCGGTTCGTTTCACCGATATTCCACCAGGACGTTATCAGTTGCTGGTGAGTGCCCCCGGATACCGTCCGATGGTCGGGGAACAGATCATCCAACTCGGCTCCGGCGCCGACGAGACCTATCGGCCGCTGGTGTTGGAGATGGGTGCGGTGCAGGAAGTCCAAGTCGTTTCAGAAGATGGACTGCCGATCGCCGATGCGGAGGTGCGTTGGCAGTTGCGCCCCCCTTCCGGACGTCCGCTGCCGGGACAATCGGCCTCTTCCCGCCAACTGACCGATGCTGCCGGTCACAGTCGTTTGGTGGGCTTGCCACAAACGCAATTGTGGTTGCAGGTGATGCACCCGGATTTCGCCGCTACCGAGGTCTCCTTTGAACCGACGATCATCGAACCCAAACCGCTGGACCTCACCCTGTTCCGCGGACGCAGTCTCGAAGGCCAAGTGATCGACCTCGACACCGGCGAGGGCCTGGAAGGTGTCGGACTGAAGCTGTTGCCGCAACGGGGTGGCGATGCCGCGCAGAGTGGATTCGAAACCGGCTTCACCACCGAAGTCACCACCGATGCCCAAGGTGGTTTCGCCTTCCATGGTTTACCGCCGGATCCCTATCTCGTGCTGGCCCATCATGAAGGTTATGCACCGTTCCTGTCAGCCCCCATCAACATCACCACCGACACCTTGGGCTCCGTGGTGCTGCCTTTGGAAGTCGGTGCTGCGCTGACCGTGGAGCTGCTGGATGAAAACGGTGGACCCGTGGCGCAGGAATGGGTGGTCGCCCTGTGCGAAGACCCGGAATCCTTCTCGCGCCAACGCACCGATGACCGCGGCATCGCGCGCTTCGAACACCTCGCCGCCGGCACCTACCGCGTGATGAAAGCCGATTCGGTGGCTGCTGCAGTCAGTGCTGGTGGGCGTCTGCATCGCGATTATGAATACGCCAGCCTGCTCAATCGCGATGAGCACCACATCCTGCTCGGCGGACGTCAGGTATACACCACATTGGAAGGCTTCTTGCTGCTCGAAGGCAAGCCGGCCGTCGGACGTCGGGTGGTGCTGTTGGCGGATGACGGCACCCGCATCTGCACCAGCGATGCCAGCGGCTTCTATCAGTTCGAGAACCTGCTTCCGGGGCGTTATCTGTTCCAGGTCAGCAGTAAGGATGGCCCTGGCGCCGGCAGCTTCTACGGCAGCGCGCTCGTCACCCATGAGGAAGTCGTGCAGCGCGACATCCTCCTGCCCGCCGCGACCTTGGATCTGCAGGTCCTCGATCAAGCCAGCGGCCAAGCCATCGCCTACATGCCCATCACCCTGCGCCCGGCCGACGGCACCGATCTGGTCGGTGGGCAGATGCAGGCCACCGACGCCCAGGGCAAGGTTCGCTTCCACACCCTGCGCGATGGCGATTACCTCATCTGCGCGGGCGATGCCGCATCCCCCTTCTACGGCGGTGATGGGCAATACGGCGCCATCTTGAAACGCATCTCCATTCGCGCCGACCTCGACCCGCATCCGAGCCTCAAGTTGCAGGCCCCCCGCGGCTCCACCGTGCTCGCGCGGATCAAGGATCAACAGGGACGTCCGCTGCAGGATGTGCATCTGCATTATCAAGATGTCTACGGCAACACCCTGAACCGCGTTTCGATGCAAGGCAGTAATGCTCGCGGCGATCAACAGATGCGCGGCCTACCGAGCGGTCCGGGCTTCCTGGTCGCACGGCATCCGGAGATCGGCTTGCAACGTATCGCCATCGATTTGGTGCCTGGACAACGCACCCACCGGGAGATGCGTCTGGAGCCTGGAGTCCTGCTCAAGGTGCAAGTCGTCGATCCGGAAGGACGCCCGCTGCCTGGCGTGATGGTGCATGCACTCGACAACGAAGGACAACCGCTGTTCGATTTGAGCACCACGCAGGAATTGCAGAAGGCACGGCTGGCTTATCTTCGCGGCACTTCGATGGACGTCGGTCCGCTGCCTCCGGGACATTATGATTTGCGTCTGCAACGGCCCGGTGAGGCTCCTGAAATCCAACGGGTGACCGTCAAGGCAGGAGTCGGCGAGCAACATTTGCGTCTGACCTACGGATCTTGATTCCCCTCCTCCTGCAGGCCGATGCCGCACCTTTCCCCTTTGCCGGGGAATGGGCTGCTTTAGCGGGCGCCTTCGTTTGGGGCACGGCATCGGTGATGTATGCCCGCAGCCTGCGCCAAGGCGATCCCTTGGAGGCGGTTTGGTTCAAGAACACCATCTCCGCCATCGCGCTTGGACTGTTGGCGATGCTGCTCGGCAGTTCGCTCGGCGGCGGACTCCCGGCGGAAGGCGAAGGCAAATGGCTGTTGCTGTCTGGTCTCGTCGGCATGTGCCTCGGGGATTGGTTTTACTTCGTGGCCATCGCCCATATCGGCATCGGCCGTACCGTCATCATTACGGTTTCGGTGCCAGCTTTGACGGCGCTGCTGGCATGGCCCATCCATGACCAGGAACTTGCCATCGGACAATGGATTGGCATTGGCCTGGTCGTCGGCGGCGGCATGTTGGCGGAAAGCCGCCGGTTCAAGAAGGGCAGCGCCGATACTTTGCGTAAGACCGACAGCCTGGGCGTCCTCATGGCCATCGCTGCAGTGGTGTGTTGGACCCTAGGCAATCTGGTCATCCATGATGGGCTCCACGGCACCGGTCCGGTTACCGGTGGTGCCCTGCGCCTGGCCGCCGGCAGTGCCGGCTTCGCACTTTGGTTCCTCTTCCGCGGGCAAATCGTGCCGCGGCTGAAGACCCTGGTCGCACGGCAATCCTGGCGCCATTACGGCCTACCGACCTTCCTCGGCACCGTCATCGGCATGGGCCTGTACGTCGGTGCTTTCAAGTGGAGCAAGCAAGGTGTGGCAGCCAGTTTGAGTAGCGCGGTACCGTTATTTGCGATTCCGCTTTCGGTCTGGATGCTTGGAGAACGGCCGGGATGGCGAGGCTGGAGTGGTGCTTTGGTGGTGCTCCTCGGGGTGGCCTTCGTCGGCCAAATGCTACCTATCTGAGGCTTAAAGGGGGTATTCCCCACCGGAAAGGCGGAATTATTCAACCTCGGTTTCTGCGGCCCCTCCGTACCATCCCATAAGGCTCATGCGGTTCCTACTCCCCCTGCTGCTCCTGGGCGCCCTCCTCACCGCCTACTTCCTGCTCCCCGAACCATCCGAGACACCGGATCCGGGCACCGTTGCAGAAGTACAGGATGGGGGCACCTCCTCCGACCCCAATGCTGTCGCTCCGGCTCCTGCTTTAACCGCAGATGGCCAAGAGCGCATCGAAGGGGCTCCCACCTTGCAGCGTAGTGCGCTGGAAGACGCCGCCGTCGTGCTCTTCGTGAACACGGCCGATGGTGAACCTGCACCCTCCTTCACGCTCTATGTTTCGGAGCGTGATGGCGCGACGCACTTGCTCGAAGGCACCGACGGCAGCCTGGGCTTGACCGACATCCGCAAGGTGCGTGGCTTCACCGCCTTCGCCGATGGTTTCTGGTCGCCTTATCAGAAACTGATGGATGCCGAAGAAGAGGGAGAGCAACGGCAATACGCTCTCGACCTTGTCGACGCCGCCGCCACCTGGCAGATCACCGTGCAAGCCGATGATGGTCTCGCTTCTGGCACCCCCACCCTGGATCTTGGCATTTGGGGTTATGACAACCGCCTGCGCGCCTTCCTGGAAGGGAACTTTGAAGAGGAGCGCCGTCTGGACCAGG
>JBMYYH010000008.1:0-50660 GCA_049609225.1 Planctomycetota bacterium
AATCATGCCATCCGCATAGGTACGAAGATCCAGAGGAAGTTCCTCAAGTTCTTGTGTAGCAGTACCTTCGGGCAATGACCGCCCTACAAGCAGGCCGGCGGAGAAGGTCACCAGGGCTGGCAACAGGATGCGGCGCCACGGGGCGATGGGCATCAGCGCGATTCGGTCGGATCAACCGGCGGCCGGGTCAGGAGCTCCTGAATCGCGGCATCAATCTCGCTGGGCTCACTGGCGTAGGTGTCCTGTGGGGCGGCGCGCTCGATCAGATAATCGGTCAGCCACAGGCCGAGGCCCAAAGTGAGCAACATGGCAGCGGCGAGATTCCAAACCCGCAGGGCACGCGAAACTTGGTAGATCTCGTCGGCCAGGCCATCTTCGAAGCGCAGACGCATACGCTCGAGCAGGTCCGAGGAAGGTTCCTCAGGCTGCAGCAGCGCGAGGTCATCGCGCAAGGAACGCCATTCCTGCAGCTTGGCGCGGGATTCAGGGCTATCCATCAGATGCGCACGGACTTCCTGCGCATCCATGTCGGAGCCCTCCCCATCAAACCAAGTACTCAGGCGTTGTTGCCATTCACGGTCGGCAGTCTCTTTGTTCGAGAACGGATTCATCCTTGCACCCCCATGCGCTTCAGTTCCTTTGCCAGGCGCTCGCGGGCGCGGAAAATGCGCGATTCCACGGTGCCTTGTTTGACTTCCAGGATGCGTGCGATATCGCGATAGGCCAATCCCTGCAGTTCGCGTAGGACCAAGACCTCGCGGAACTTGGCGGGCAGACGCTCCAGTGCCTCCCGCACCAGCTGCCGACGTTCGGCGCGACTCGCCTCCTCCACCGGAGTTTCGGTGTTGGTAGGGAAAGTCGGGTCGGCGGCCTGCTCGGTGACCACACTCATGTCGACCGCGCGGGTCTGACGCACCACTTTGCGACGATGATCCCGCAGGGTGTTGAGGGCGACCTGGTAGAGCCAGGTGGACAGGGCTGCTTCGCCGCGGAAAGTGCTGATCCGACGCTGGACCTTGAGGAATACCTCCTGCACTCCATCTTCCGCATCCTTCGGAGCGAGCCCACTGCGCAGGGCCAAACCATAGATCTTGGATCCATAATCCCGGAACAGCTCCTCGAGCTGGTGCGGGGCGACCTTCGGGTCGGGTGGGTTCGGTGAATTGGACAGAGGCATCGCCACGATGGCCTTCAGACGCCTACTCTTGCAGACATCTTCCCCAGCCTATCGAAAGGCCGGAATTCGGTCACTCACAGCAGGCTCAGGACCTAGCGAGCGGGTGGAAACAAGTGCCCCATCTTGTCTCGCTTGGTGTCGAGGTAGTTCTCGTTGTGCGCCTGCTTCGGACACTGGATCGGAACCTGCTCCTCGATGGTGAGGCCATAGCCCTTCAAACCGGACAGCTTCTTGGGGTTGTTGGTCAAAAGACGCATCTTGCGCACGCCAAGATCATTGAGGATCTGTGCGCCCATGCCGTATTCACGCATGTCGGCTGGATAACCAAGACGCTCATTGGCTTCGACCGTATCGAGCCCCTCTTCCTGCAACTGATAGGCGCGCAGCTTGGCCTCAAGACCAATGCCGCGACCTTCTTGGCGCACATAAAGCAGCACACCTTTGCCCGCATCGACGATGGCGTGCATGGCGGCGTGTAGCTGCGGTCCGCAATCACAACGCAAGCTGTGCAGCAAATCGCCCGTGAGACATTCGGAGTGCACGCGCACGGTGACGGCGTCTTCCAGCTTCGGGAAGGCTTCGCCTTCTCCGGGTGCAGTATCCCAACCGTAGGTGAGCGCGAAATGCTCCTTGCCATCCGTACGGGAGCGATAAAGGTGCATCTTGAAATCGCCAAAAGAGGTGGGAAGATCCACCGCAGTGACGCGACGCTCGACCAAGACTTCCCGACGGCGGCGATACTCGATCAGGTCTTCGACCGTGAGGATGCAAATGCCGTGCTTCTCCGCGAAGACTTCCAATTCCGGCATCCGTGCCATGGTGCCATCTTCATTCATGATCTCGCAGATCACGCCAGCACCCTTCATGCCAGCCAAACGCGAGAGGTCCACCGAACCTTCGGTTTGGCCGGGACGCATCAGCACACCACCATCGCGGGCACGCAAGGGAAAGATGTGACCAGGACGCGCGAGGTCATGCGGCTTGGCGCCATCTTTGACCGCGGCCAAAATCGTGGTGGCGCGGTCGGCTGCCGAGATGCCGGTAGTCACTCCATGACGCGCCTCGATCGACTCCAGGAAAGCCGTCCCCATGCTGGAGGTGTTGTCCGCCACCTGCGGACGCAAATCGAGCTGGTCGCACAAGGCACCTTCCATCGCGAGGCAGATGAGGCCTCCACCCTCCTTACGCATAAAGTTGATGGCATCGGGCGTAATCGCCTCGGCAGCCATCACCAAATCCCCCTCGTTTTCACGGCGAGGATCGTCCACGAGGATGACCATGCGGCCTTCCGCGATGTCCTTCAGAGCAGTTTCGACGCTTGCGTAAGTCATTTCAGGCACTCCTGACCCCCCATTGTACGGCAGCCCTCTCGGACGCGCTCGGACCCGACTCAATAGGAATCCTGAAAATGCCGATACAGCGATGTGCGTCTTCTCAAGAACCCGTCCTTTTACGCCCTTGCAGCGGTGCTGCTCGGTGGTGCCCTCGTGGGGCTGCCTCGCGTCACCAGCCTGACTGCCAAGGCGGACCTCCAGGATGACCAAATCGCCTCGCTCGAGCGTCAGGTCTATCAGTTGGTCAACTCGCAAGAGTCCCTGGAAGACGGCATCGTCCATTACCGAGAAATGCTGGCCGAACAGGACGCACTCCTGAAGTCGCAGAACCAACGCATTGCCGAACAACAGAATCAACTTGCCGACGGCTTCCAACGTATGGAAGGCCTGCGCAGTTCGGTCGACGCACAAGCCGTGTTGGCCGCAAGCCTGAAGCCGTCGCCCGCACCGAGTCCACGGGAAGCGCGTGAGATCCTACGGCGCGACATCTTGCGCCCAGTATTCCAAGTAAGCGGCGAGGATGCCGTCGGTAGTGCTGTTTTGGTGCATCGTGGAGAAGACGAGAATGGCTCGTATTATCTCGCATTGAGCTGCTACCACGTGTTGCGCGACATCGTCGCGAATGATGAAGGGATCGATCCGCACGAGGTTCGCTTCGACAACATCTTCGATCAAATGGGTGAGGAAGAAGTCATCGTGCAGGGCGTGATGATCGCCGAGAAGATCGACGCCGACTTGGCACTGCTGCGCTTGGATACCGAGCTAGACCTCGGACCGGTTGCGCGCATGGCTCCACGGCAACGCCAAGACTTGGTCGACGCCTTCACTCCGGTCTACACCGTGGGTTGTCCGCTCGGCACCAATGCGCAGGCCACGCGTGGTGAAGTGACCCGCAATGATTGGGTGGTCGCGGATCAGCCTTACTGGATGGTGTCTTCCCCCGCTTACTTCGGAAACTCCGGTGGCGGCGTATTCCTGGAAGAGACTCACGAGTTGGTCGGAATCTTCTCCAAGATCTACACCCACGGTAACTACCGTCCGCAGGTCGTGACCCACATGGGGCTCGCTGTGCCGCTCGACACGATCCATGATTGGCTCGAAAACATCGGTTACGGCTCGATTTTGCCGCAAAAAGAGAGCGTTGCCGCACAGGTAGACGTCGAGGAAGCGAGTAGCGAAGTCCTCGATTAAGGCAGAAAAGGTGCAGTTCTAGGCGCACCTGAAGAGTGGAAGTAGACTAAAGGTCTTGTTGACCATGGTGAAGACTCCACTCCTCCATCTCACGTGTGTCCTGTTTGCTGCAGGACTCGCCATCCTTCCTGCACCCGCTGAGGTGCACACAGGGCCCACTGGCTCCACGCCGCCGACCACCATCACCGACCTGATGTCGGGCGAAGGGTTTGAGGAAGCGCGCCAGATGTTGGCCTCTGGAGATCTCGAAGGTGCTGAAGCAGCTGCCATGGCGGAGCTGTCCAGGAACCCTTACGAGACGGAAGGCTACCTCTTGATGTTCGACATTGCCCGGGCGCAACCCGAGCCGGATGTCGAAGCCATGTTGCGTTGGGGCAAGTGGCTCACTTGGGCTTACGCAGCCTCCGGCAATGAAGCTGGCCTGGAGGTCGTCTCCGGGAAGATGACCGAGCTCTACGAGGATTGGCAGGCCGATACGGTCACCCTCGGTGTTTGGGCGGATGGTGTCGCGAAGGCCGCAAAGAGTGCCACCAGCAAGAAGCAGTACCGCCTCGCCGGTCACCTGCTGACCAAGCTGCTCGACCTCAACCCGCAGGATGCCAAGCTGGCCAAGACCTACGAGAAGCTCATCGACAAGGCGGGTAACGAGGTCTCCGGTGGTGCCTTCGTCTCGGACAAGGTGAAGCGTAAGAGTGCAAAGTGGTTGGCGAAGAACAACGCCAAGCATTCCGACTGGGAAAACCGTTGGGAGAAGAAGACCAAGCACTACGAGATCGAGACCAACATGGACTATGAGTTCTTCATGACCGTGTGTGCGGCCATGGACGAGATGAACGCGTTCTATCGCGAGATCTACGATTACAAGAAGAAGGTCCCGACGGCACGCCTTGCCGTCCACCGCAAGCGTTCGGACTTCGACCGTTTCAGCGTGGAGCTGATCGGTCGTCCGCTGCAGAGTGAATCGATCGGTGGTTACTGGGTCGATGGTCTGCAGACGGTGGCGGTCTATGACCGTTCCATGGGTGATCCGAACCAGACTCGCGCCGACCTCTGGAACACGCTGTTCCACGAAGCGAGTCACCAGTTCATGTCGCTGATCATGCGCAAGTCCACGCGCAAGAACTACTTCACCCCTTCGTGGTTGGAGGAAGGCGCAGCTTCGTACTTCGAGGGCTGCATCATCAAGGCAGACGGCACCATCCTGAAGAACAACGTGGCCGAGCATCGTCTGCGTAGCTGGTGGGCGATCGAGCAGTCGGGTAGCCGTCACTCCTTGGAGGAGCTGATCGCGAACATCCGTAACACCGGTCCGGATGACACCGGCATGCTCAGCTATGAAGGCACCTTCTATCCGTACGGATGGGCCTTCGTGTACTTCCTCCTGAACTACGAGGAGGGCGACCGTCGTGTGTACGCTCCAGCCATCACCCCGGGTGAAGGCATTCCTTCGGAGTACAAGGCGGTGCGTAAGGCTGGCAAGCTGGTTTACCGTCAGGCTTATCTCGATTACATCGAGCACTTCGCCACCGTCGGCAACAAGAACAACGACCAGTACTACCCACTCGAGATGGCGAAGAAGTTCTTCATCGAAGAGATTGGCGATCCGGATGTGCCGAACTGGGATGCCTTTGAAGATCGCTGGCGTCGTTTCACCAACGCCCTTTACGGCGAGATGCTTTCGGGTCCGGAATTCGCAGATGTGCTGCAGGCCCGTTGCCGCGGTTACATCCTGGCGGAAGACTATGAGCGTGCACGTACCACTGCCGAACAGGCGGATGAGAAGCGCCCGAACGATGCCGAGACCTTCCGTCTACTCGCCATCGCCAACCTTGGGGAAGGCCTCGAAGGCGATGCGGTCTACTGGATGACCCGTCACTGGGAACGTGTTTGGGCCATCGGTGATGAAACCGCCATGGCCGAAGCTGCTGAGTGGCTCACCAAGAATGGTGCGAAGGAAATCGTGAAGAGCTATCTCGAGCCATGCAAAGCTGCACTGGCCGCGACCAAGCTCGACATGGAACGTTCGCTCGGCGATGGCCACCCGGTCCTCGCGACGCTTTACGCAACGCACGCGATGCAGGCGTTCCAGGTGCAGTTTCCGGAACTCATTGAGCAGGCCAAGGAGATGTCCGAGATCGCAGGCCAAGACCTGCGCGTGTGGCAAGCCGCCTACAACAGCACCTCCGATGCGAACCGTCGCGCGACCACCGATAGCGGCGAGATCGTCGACGTAGTCCTTTACGAGAGGGATGGTGTGCTGGTGTTCAACCCGGAAGGTTGGGCCTCGCCTGGTATGGAGTACTCCACGGTCTCCAACCTGCAGTACCTCACGCCGCCCTACTCGATGCGCGGCACCATCCAGTTGGAAGGCAGCGCTGCGGTCATCCCGATGGGCATCGACAACTCCGGTCGTGCACGCATCTGGCTCGTCTTCACGGACTACGATGCGGTCGACGATGTGGTGCTGTTGAAGCTCGTGAAGTACAAGGTCGATGCGCGTCAGGGCAAGGCCAGCATGGATTCCGATACCGTCGGTGGCGTGCGTTGGGAACGGACCAAGAAGATTCGTTTCCTGCTCGACGTCAAGGAAGATGGTACTGGCACCATCCAGATCAACGATGACGAGGCCATCCCGCTGCCGGATGAATTCAAAGGCGGCAAGATGGAAGGTCGTTTCGCCATCACCACCGATGATGGAACGGCGGCCTTGTTCTCCAACTTGGAAGTGCGTCCAAGCACCGCCTTCTGGCCGGTGTCGCACGCAGACGAAGACGAGAAGTAGGCTTAGCCCTCTTCTTCGACTTGATCCACGGAGGTCGGTTCCTGACGGAGCCGACCTCCCTCCCATTTCAGGCAGTGGTGCGCATCGATCTTGGCGCTACCGCGTCGCAGAAGTGCACCTTCCAGATCCAGTAGGCGTGCGGGCGAAACGGTGGCCTTGACCTCTTTCAGGCAGAGGCGGATGGCGTAGCGTCGGAGGTAGGAAGGTAGGTCGCCCCAGTTGGAATAGGCGGCAAGGATTGCGTCGCGGGCGGCAGCCCAGTCTTCGGCTTCGACGGCCAGGCGTCGGAGGGCGGATTGTGGGCTTGCAGTCGCCAGCGGCTCTAATGCAGGAAAGGCGTGATGGCGCAAATGATTCCGCGCCGCCTCCGACGCATCCGCATTGGTCGAATCTTCAATCCATGGTTGGCCGATTTCACGCAACGTCTTACGGATGTCCGCCGCCGAGAACTCCAGGAGGGGTCGCTGCAGTTGCAGATCCGGCCCCATCGCCCGCCGCGACGGAATCCCACGCAATCCCTCCAACCCCGTGCCCCGCAGAATGCGCAACAGGACGGTCTCGGCGTGGTCGTCGGCGTGATGGGCGAATAGCAAGGCGGAGGCATTCCGCTCCGCCGCTGCCTGCTCCAGGGCGCGGTAGCGATAGGTGCGGAGGGTGGTCTCGCGGGCGTCGGCCGGGGCTTCCGCGGCGAGGATTTGGGTGGCAAAGCCCAGGTCGGAATAAAGGCTCTGGGCTTGTAACGCATCAGATTCCGAGCCGGAGCGGTGTCCATGATCCACCACAACCACCTGCGCCTCGGGGAGAGCGAAATCTCCGTAATCACGCTTATTCTGGGCCACATGCCGCCATGCGCAGGCCAAAAAGGTCGAATCTGCCCCTCCAGAGCATGCAAGCAGCACCGGACGGCCTTGGGGCCAAGGTCCGAAGCTGAGGATTCGTTCTGCCGCGCGGGCCAGCATGGCACTAGAATCCCTGCTTCCGCGGCTCTCGGATACCCCTTCCGGGTACTTTTCCGGCCGTTCCCCCTCTCTCCACCACTCGAACAAGAGAATCATGGCCATTCGCATTGCCATCAACGGATTCGGTCGTATCGGCCGCAACGTCTTCCGCATCATGCACGCTCGTAGCGCCGATTTCGAGATCGTCGCTTTGAACGACCTGACCGACGCCAAGACCCTGGCGCACCTGCTCAAGTACGACACCGTCGGTGGTCGTTTTGATGGCAAGGTCGAGGTCGATGGCGACGCCATCGTGGTCGACGGACGTCGCATCCAGATCCTCGCCGAGCGCAACCCTGCCGACCTGCCTTGGGGAGACCTGGGCGTCGACTTCGTGGTTGAAGCTACCGGCATCTTCCGTAAGCGCGAGCAGTGCCAGATGCACATCGACGCAGGCGCCAAGAAGGTCCTGCTCACCGTGCCTCCTGCCGATGAGATCGACAACATGGTCGTGCTCGGCGTCAACGATGAGACCCTGACTGCGGATCAGAAGATCCTCTCCAACGCGAGCTGCACCACCAACTGCCTCGCCCCGCTGGCCAAGGCTCTGCACAACGCCTTCGGCATCAAGCGTGGTCTGATGAACACCATCCACGCCTACACCAACGACCAGCGCATCCTCGACCTGCCACACAGCGACCTGCGTCGCGCCCGTGGCGCCGCGTCGAACATCATTCCTACTTCCACTGGTGCCGCCCGCGCCGTCGGTAAGGTCCTGCCGGAACTGGACGGCAAGCTCGATGGCATGTCCATGCGCGTGCCTGTGCCAGCCGGTTCGGTCGTCGACCTCGTCTGCGAAGTCGAAAAGGAAGGTGTCACCGTCGAGGAGATCAACGCCGCTGTCAAGGCAGCTGCCGATGGCCCGATGAAAGGTGTGCTCGAGTACACCGAGGATCCGATTGTGTCCTCCGATGTCATCCACAACAGCCACAGCTCCGTGTTCGACTCCGGCCAGACCATGGTCATGGACGGCAACATGATCAAGGTCGTGTCCTGGTACGACAACGAGTGGGGCTACTCCAACCGCGTCTGCGACCTGATCTTCAAGGCGCACAACGCCTAGGTTTCAGGCCTTCTGCAGGGTTTAAGCCCTGAACGGACCGCCGCATCTTCGGGTGCGGCGGTCTACTTTTTGGTTTCTGGACCGGGATGGCCGCTAGACTGAATCGATATGCGAAGCCCACTATTAGGCCTGCTGGTGCTCGTGCTCCTGGCTATGGGAGTTTGGGTCCTCATGGACACGCCAGAGGAAGGCGAGGTCCCCGAGACTGCAACGGAGTTCGTCGAGCAGGATTCCACTGCTGCGAAAGCCGTGGATGCCTCGAATGGTCCGGAGGATGTTGCAGCAACCGATGCCTCGGTGGAGCGCATCGAAACGCAACCGGAAGTGCTGGACCTTCCTACGACCAAGGCCGGTGATTTCCATCTAGTCGTGGTCGACTCCGCATCCCTGGATGCGATTGCCGGCGCCGAAGTCTTCCTCCTGCGGGACTTCGACACGGAAGGCCTCTGGTTCTTCGAAGAGAACCTGCCGGTGGTGGCTGCACCTCTGGAGCTTGCAGGCGAAAACACCTTGGGGCCCTTCTTCACGGATGCCAAAGGTGCGGTGTGGTTGCCGGAACCCCGCACCGACGATCTGATCATCGCCCGCCTGGAAGATTCCATCGGCTTCCGCACCAAGCATGTGGACTTGGGCTGGGTCGAAGGCATGATGAAGATCTATCCCGATCCAACGCTGGAGCTTCGGGCGGTGGACAGCGGTGGACAACCGGTTGAGGAAATCGACCTCGCCCTCTTCACGGGCAGTAGCACCATCTACCCGCGCTTGATTGCCAAGACCGATGCCATGGGAGTCGCGCGCTTCTTCACGCCGCGGCTTTATCTGCGGAATAGTACCGTCAGCACCTATCACTTGGGTTCTCTTCATTACGGCGCGCAACCGGAAATCGGGCCTTTCCCGTTCACCGGGATCCCCCGCGATGCGGAGGTTGTCATCGAGACCAAAGGCAGTTTCCGGATCCGTCTGGAGAATGAAGATGGCACGCCTTATCTCGGCGGCGCGGTTGTCACCGTGCAGGCCCGCAAGTCGAAGCCACGCACCAAGAGTTCGGTGCTGGTAGAGGAAGGAGATTCGTCGGCTCTGGTGCAGGGCGTCGAACCCGAGATTGACTTTCGTATTTATGGAACCGTGGAGCGAAGGCAGTCCGCCAAGCGCGTCGAGGAGGTGGGACCACCTGCAGGCCAAGAGCAGGAGGTGGTCCTGGTCTTCCCCGGCAATCCACTCACGGCAAGTTTCCAATGCATCGATGAGGAAGGTCAACCTTTCCGGGATACCGATGTGCGCATCGTCTGGTGGGCCGAAGGCGCAAAGCGAGATTACCAACGCACCTATTCAGGCAAGACTGATGCGGAAGGGCTGCTCACTGCCAGGTTCTTGCCTTCCAATCGAAACGACAGGAGTCATGATCAGGAAAGTTTCAGTGCCACCATTCAAATCCCGGAAACAGACCGCACGCTGAAGGGCAAAACGGAGTTCATCAAGAGTTTGGGGCAAGGTGAATCCCCGCATTTCACCATGACTTTCGAGCCCGAACCTGTGTTCGCAGGAGGTCGCGTCACTGATACGGAAGACCAGCCTGTGGAAGGCGTCAGCGTCTATGCGAGACAATCGAATGAGGGCTGGCCTGATGATTATGGTGCTGACAAGACCGATGCTGACGGCAGGTTCCTCATCTACTCCGATTTCCCGGAGAGCAATGCGGAGCTGACATTCAATTGGAATGGGCAATCCCAGCCCCCTATGCCGATCGATCCAGGATCCCTGGAACACAACCTTGAATTGCAAGCCACGCCCTTTGAGGTACGCGGCACCTTGTTGATGCCCGATTTTGCACGAGGTTGGCATAGCCTAAGCTTCGACCAGGGCGGCGAGCCGGTGCGCATCAACCTCAATCAGGAACAAGGCATCGTGGAGTTCGTGCTGCCGGTCCCGAGTGATGCGCCCGGGCGTTTGGTAGTCGGTGGACGCGGCCGGGTGGAGTACGGAGTCTTGGAGCGCGTGGTCCCGGTGCTGAAGGGTGGCGAGGCGAATCCACTGTTGGAACCTTGGGACCTGCGCAATACCATCGGCATGGCGGAAGTCGAAGTGCGGATCGGCTCTGAGCCCATCGACAGTTTTCGCTTGGAGGTCAAGATCGACAATGCGGGACGAGAGTCCTACAAGTCACTCCTGGCCTACACCGAAAACGGACATCGATATATGGTCCCCAATGGCGTTTCGGTGGATGCGCGTCTTGCAGGCACCGACCTCACTGCCATGGAAGTCACCTTGCGACCGGGCAAGCAAGTCATCCAAGCAATTCCAGCCACACGTGGAACCTTCCGCCTCGAGGGGGATGGTGTGTTGCCGGATGGATACACACTGCAACTCACCGGGCGCAGGGTGGAGAGTTCCCGTTTGGAACGGTACTTCCGACGAGACGGATTGCCGGACTGGGAAGCCAAGTTTCAACTTCCCGGTGCATGGAAAGCGCAGCTGATGCTGGTTCTTGAGGATGCCGATGGACGCTCGCATCGGGCTCGGCTCAAGATTGGGCCAGACGGCACCAAGGACCATCCATTTGAGGTCCCGGAGAACAGCACCAGCTTTGAAGTCGGGCTGCCGCTCTCCGCGGATGTCCTCGAAAAGGCAATCGAAACGCTGCGCCAGAAGACGAACTCCTAGGGTCGTCGTGCTGAGGATTGCGTCGGGCGCTACCATCCCGAGGAACCCATCATGCGAAACCTGACCCCCTACTTATTGATCCTGTTCCTCCTTGCGGGAGGATTTCTGTTCCTGTGGCCGTCGGAGGATTCTGCTGGAGAGGAAGCCGAACAGACTGCTCAAACGCAGGAAGCTGCGACCGTAGTTGGCGGGCCTGATGGGCCGGAAGCAGGGAAATTGGAAGAGGTTGCCGTCGAGCGCGACTCTGCCGAGACTTCGGAAGAACCGACCATCCTTGCAGCGCCCAACATCGAAGGCCGTGGATTGGACCTGTTGGTGGTGGAATACAGCACTGATCTGCCGGTTGCGAATGCCGTGGTTTGGGTTTCTGCGGCGCGGACGCGCTACTCCGCCGGAAGGGACCTCCTGCAATTCCTGCGTACGGAAGGCGAGGCTTATCGTGTCGATGGGGAGGGCAAGTTGCGGATTCCCGCTTCTTGGGGCGGACGTCTGCTTGCGGGACAGGCCGATGGACTTTGGGGCAGCATGAACCTGACGTTGCCGGAGTTTGGCGATACCGCCATCCTGCGCTTGGCGCCGGCGCGTGCCTTGCAGGTCTCGGTGGTGAATCATGAAGGCAAGGGGCTGGAGAACGTCGCGGTGGGATTGTTCGGTTCCCCGTATGGCAACATCAGCTTGTTGCGGAAGGCCTATACCGATGAAGCTGGCGTCGCGTGGATTCCTCAAGCGAATGACCCGGCACTGCGCATGCGAGGCACTGCGAATTTTTGGGTCGATACGGTCACGCCAAAGTTGATTCCGCCGAGCATGACCTACCCTTTGGCGGAAATGCCGCAGCGATCCTTGCTGCAACTGGAAAGCCCCGCCGGCCTCGCCGTGCAGTTGCAGGGCCTGGAGGGGAAACCCTTATTGGCCAAACGCACCGTGACTTTAGTCCGCGCAATGGAAGATGGCTCCCCCGCCGGGCGCGCGAATCCCAGCATTCGCGCGGGTAGCGCCTCCGACCCCAGCACTGGCAAGGTTCGCTTTGATGGACTGGAGCCTGGTGTACCCCTCGTGATGCAGGTTGCTTTTTTGGAAGGCGGCAAGACGGAGGATCAATACCTCGAGGCCCTGCAGCCTGGCGAACAGCGGGAGATCGTGGTGCGTCAGGGTGTGGGGGTGCCGGAAATGCGCCTGCGCTTGGTCGACAACATGGGCAAACCTTTTGCCGTCAAGGAAATGGCTTGCTCCCTTTATCAACCATTACCCAACTACCCAAACTTCCCGAAAAAGAGCGCACAGACCACCGATGCCGATGGCGTGATGCACTTCCCCCTGGCCGACGGCAGCCTCGAGCGGGATGGGTTTGAGTTGGAAGACCGCTACCTCAACGTGCGATGGACGGATGAGAAACAAGGCTTGGTCTACGAAGCCCGAGTCGACTTGCATCGTGAGTTCGAGACGGGTGAACATGATCTGGGTGATGTGGTGCTATCGCATCTACCATTGCTCGTCGCAGGAACGGTCGTGGATGAGCAAGGCATGCCGGTTCCAGATGCCCAGGTCTACCTGCGCTTGGCCGAAATCACTCGGTCTGAGGATGTCGTGCATCATCATTCCCCGCAACGCACCGACGGCGGACAGTTCACAGATGCCGATGGAGCCTTCCGCTTTCATGGGGAAGCCCTGGAAGGGGAATACGACTTGGAAGTACGCAAGGGAGACGCACATGCGGACAAACATCCCGTTCGTGCTGGACAGGAAGGCGTCCGCGTGGTGCTAAACGAGGGACGCATGCTGGCTGGACGCATTCGCCTTCCGGAAGAATTGCAGAGCAAACGCGCAACCTTGGTTTTCTTCCAACCGACAGAGCAAGATCCCGACGCATTGAACTGGGAGATGGAAGTCACCGACAGTTACGGCTTCTTCCGTCAAGCCGGGCTTGAAGCAGCCCCGGGACGACTCGCCATCTGCCTTGGCACGGGTTATCCCAACGAGCATCTCTTGGAGTTGGAAGATGTGCATCCATGGTTGCCGGGCGAGGCCGGTGATCCGCGCCTGCTCGACATCGATCTACGCGATTCCTTCCGCAGTTTCCATGTCCGCGCCGTGGATGCCGCTGGCGCCTCCATCACCAGCGCTGAATTCGTGCAGGCCCGTAAGACTTCGGGTGGCGGCACCAGTTGGCGCACCTTCGACAGCTTGGATGGATCCTATACTTTCCATGGCACCGAAGAAGCCATGAAGATCACCATCAAAGCTTCGGGTTATCATCCGCGCGAAGTCGAGCTGAATGATCCAGAGATGGAGATCGAATTGGAGGCTGCCGCGGAAGGCAGCTTCCTCTTGAGCTTCATACCGGAAATGCCGGAGCATCAAACCGTGGTACTCGATTTGGAGCCCATCGGATTTGAGATCGGCGGATTCAGCCTCGACCCGGATGAGTTCGATGCCACAGGACGTCTCAAGACTTTCCTACCTCCACCGGGGAGGTACACGGTGAGCCTAAGTCACCGCAAACGCTCCCCAGGTAGTTGGAGTTCCTCAACCCACCCCGTCCTGGATGCCACCGGCAATCCCCTCGAGATCCTGATCGACGAGAAGGGGGAAGCTCCGACGATTCAAATCGCCTTGCCTAGTGACTTCTTCGACGATTGGCGCGGCTTGGAATAAGCGGGCGCTGGGTTGAGGAATTCAAAATCATCGGCCACCATCATGGTTGCCGCTCCAACCCAGCCTCCTATGCTGCCTTGCTATGCGACGGACTTTCCTTCTAGCCATCCTTGTCTTCTTGGGCATCCTTTGTGTCTGGATTCTTCAGCCAGATAGCAAGGTAATCGGCGAAGGCAGAGCCATTCATGAATCCAAGGGTGGCTCCGCTGCAACTTTTCCGGTCACGGGGAATCAAATCACCGAATTGCGTGCGGAGACTCTAGCTACGGAAGTGGAGCGCCAAGCAGAAGCTCCTTTCTCTGAATTCAAAGACCCCACCCACACTTTTCAGGTCAAAGTGTTTTCTCCTGAGGACCAAAGTGTGGAGGAAGGTGTAGAGGTCTACCTCATCCGCAATGCTGACTTGCGTTTGCGCTGGAAAAGGCTCTTCAAGGAGCCTCTTGCTACCGGTCCACTCCCAATCACTGGAGAGACCGTAGAAGGTCCGTTCTTCTCCAATGGAAACGGGATAGCGCGCACCCCTCATCCGAATGCTGCTGACCTCCTGCTCGGTAAAGATGGAGAGCGGTTTGGGTTTGTCGAACCTGACGGGCTGCAGCAACAAGCTCGGCTTGATTTGTACTGGGATCCCCCTATCCACATTCATTTGGTCGATGAAAGAGGTTCGCCTCTGCCCCACCGGGAGGTCGGATTACTCGCGGGCAAGAGTCAACCCTCCGTGCGTCTGAAGGCTACCACCGATGCACACGGGAACGCAGTCCTGCATGCACCAAGACTGCACTTGAAGAATTGGAAGCGCACCTCCTTTTCTCTTGGTCTTTGTAGTCCGGGTGCAATGCCACAGACTGAATCAGTTCCTTACAATCTCATTCCACGTCAAGCAACGCTGGTGGCACCTCCTGAATCGATTCTGCAAATCGACTTCTTGGACCCAAGCGGAGAACCATTTCTTGGCCAAGCTGTGATCGAGATTTCGGCCAAGGTCAATCGGAAATGGACGGTTTGGCACCGAATCTTGACACCTCAGGATGCAGGGGTCTTACGCATTGAGGGGGTTCCACTTCAGACGGAATTGACACTCAAGTTTGGCTTTCGAACCCAATACACGCTCTATCGAGAGAAGGTAACGGTGCAAAGTCCGTCGGCCCCAGGCGAGGCCTTACGGATTGAATACGAAGCACCCGGCACTGCTGTCACCTTGCCCTTCCAACTACTTGACTGGGATGGCGAACCCGTCAGCGGGATGAATATCCAGGCGAGCGTAATGGCAGCAGAGAATGAACGCCAGCGGTTTGCGAGTCGGCAGGTCCGTGTTGATGGGGATGGTCGAGGGGCTCTTTCCTTTCACCTTCCGGAGCAGGATCTTGACCTGGTCCTCCATGTTCAAGGCAGAAGGCAGAACGGTGAGAGAGTCACTGCCCTCTTGCCCTTGGCTCCAGAGCACCTGACGGAATCTCCAACGGTAGCTTATCCACAGTGGAATGGACCTCCGATTTATGCAGCCGGAACGGTAATAGATGAGCACGGGGATCCAGCCGGAAATGTCGACGTCTGGATTGTCCGAACTCCCACAAACTACAATTCAGGCATCACGCCATGGAGGATGCGCACGGGACCAGATGGTCGTTTCGTCATCCGAAAAAAGGATGAGGGCAAGTCTTGGAAACTGCAGGCGTCCTGGAGCGGAGTGGAAATCGACGGCCCCACTGTCACGCCAGGAGAGGAAGGCCACCTTCTACAACTCCCCTCTACTCCTTTTCGTATCGAGGGATTCATTTCCTTACCTTCCTACGCCGGTGACCAATTCTCCCTTTCCTTTGTGCAGGGTGATCAGGCCTCCAAGATTACTCCCAAGAAAATTCCGGATGGAGTCTCTTTCGAAATAGCTGTGGCAACGTCCGAGCCAGGAACCTTGCGATTGAGCCATCATCGATGGGAAACGATGGCAACACTTGACTCTGTCATTCCCGTACCGGTTGGCGGAAAAGGTGATCCACGCATCGTCCATTGGGATTTGCGCGAGGCTTTCCCTCTGGCTGAAATTGAGGTGCATATCGGTGGGAAAGAAGTGAAGCAGTATGCCTTGCATCCCATCCCAAAATCGACGGAGAATCAAGAATTGGGCTATTACGACCTGAGCGTCTTCACAGGAAAAGGAAGAAGCATTCTTCTGGTCGACGGCGACCCTTCCCGTCTCCTACTCTCCGGCCAAGACCTTTGGGACTCCGAGGTGGAAGTGGTACCAGGGCACCAAATCATCCAAGGAATCCCTGCTCGTAGGGCCATTTTCAAGCTCTCACCAGATGTAGAACTGCCATCCGGAGTGCAGTACAAAATCTATGGCGAACCTGTCGAAAAGGATATCTTTGATTCGGACGACGTCCGCCTGTTGTCAAAGGATGGGGCCTTCGATGAAGTGAACTTCCATCGGCCAGATCAATGGAAGTTCTACCTGAACCTCACTGCCGATGAAGCTTCCATGTACTCCTACAAACCCCGGCTCAAGGTCGCCGGAGTCGATGAGGATCCTTTTCTGGTCGATATTCCGGAAGGTTCCGGTCCCTTCGAAGTCATACTCCCGATTGACCCAGCTGACGTCCGCCAAAAGCTGGAACGCATGGGTCATTAGGGAAGCTTCCCAACCTAATCGTGGCTCTTCGCGTGCGTGAGGTACAACGCCAAACCGATCAGCGCGATGCCGCCGCCGAAGGCGAGTAGGTCAAGCGGCGTGGTGACTTCCAACTGAATAGCGAACTGGAAGAAGTTCACGATCAGGATCATCAATATGACCTTGGCGAGGCGCGTCTTCAGGTCATCCAACGAGTTGATGATCAAGACCTTGGCCGACATTTCATCTTCAATCGCCGGGTCGAGGCGGGAGATGAACAACTCATAGAGGCCGAGGGCGAAAATGAGCAGCACGGTGGCGAGCAGATAACCGTCGATGATCTCGACGACCACGGCCACGATGTGGTGACGGATCGAAGTGACATTTTCCCCCTCGGTCGCGTTGAAGTAATGCCCCACCTCGGAGAACAGGTGCCAGACATCGATGCTCGAGACCACGAACATCGCCACACCCGCCAACAGACTGCCGATCACCGCAAGCAGCACCATGAAGCGGCTACGCCAGAGGAAGTTCTCCAGCACGGATTCCGCGGTCTCAGCCGTCTTGGTGGCGACCTTTTCCGCAGCCTTGCTCGCGGCCTTGGTGATGGAATCGTCGTTTGGGGTCTGGGCCATCGCTGTTAATCTATCCGCCCGTAGGGCCTAGACCTACTCCCCAACCATGAGCCTCGCCAAGAAAACCCTCGATTCCCTCGATCTCGCCGGCAAGCGCGCCTTCGTGCGCGTGGATTTCAACGTCCCCCTGAAGGATGGCGTGATTACCGACGACACCCGCATCCGCGCTGCCCTCCCCACCCTTCAGGCCATTCTCACGGCCGGTGGTTCCGCAGTCGTGGCCTCGCATCTCGGCCGCCCCAAGGGTCAAGTGGTGGAAGACCTGCGCATGTCCCCCGTCGCGGTGCATCTGCAAGCGTTACTCGGCTCACAGGTCACGGTGAAGACGGTTCCCGAAGTGCGCGGCACCATGGTTCAGGAAGCCGCTGCGGAACTTCATCCTGGCGAGGTGCTGCTGCTCGAGAACATGCGTTTCGAAGCCGGCGAAACCGCTAACGAGGATGCACTTGCAGAAGAGCTCGCCGGCCTCGCCGACGTCTTCGTACAGGATGCATTCGGCACCTGCCATCGCGCGCATGCCTCCACTGCTGGAGTGCCGTCGCGTTTGAAGCCTGCGGTTGCTGGGCGCCTGTTGCAGAAAGAGATTGAAGCCTTCGAGATGGCATTCGGCACACCGAAGCGTCCGGTGGTGGCCGTCGTCGGTGGCGCCAAAGTGTCCGACAAGATCGTGGTGCTGGAAAGCCTGCTCGACAAAGTGGATACCGTGCTCGTCGGCGGTGGCATGGCTTACACCTTCCTTGCTGCAGATGGCATTGGCATTGGTGGATCCCTTTGCGAAGAGGATAAGTTCGATGTCGCGCGTTCGGTGATTGCGAAGGCCAAGGAAAAAGGAGTGGAGATTCTCCTGCCGGTCGATCACCTCATCGCCGACAATTTCGCCGCCGATGCGAACACCCAGGTCGTCGAAGGTGCGCTACCCGATGGCTGGATGGGTTTGGATGTTGGTCCAAAGACCGTCGAGCTCTACTCCGAGAAGTTGAAGAACGCCGCGACCGTGGTCTGGAACGGCCCGATGGGTGTGTTCGAGATGGAAGCCTTCAGCCACGGCACGTCGGCAATCGCCAAGGTGCTGGCCGAAGCAGACAACCTCTCCGTCGTCGGTGGTGGCGACAGCGTGGCTGCGATCAAGAAGAACCAAGTCGAGGCAAGCATCACGCATATCTCGACCGGTGGCGGTGCTTTCCTCGAGATGCTGGAAGGGAAGGAACTTCCTGGTATCTCGGCTTTGGACGACGCATAGTCAGGACAGGGACGAAGCTCGCCATTGGAGCCGTCCTTACCCTGATTCATGCAAAGAAACCTAGCCTTTATTTTTGGCCTGGGATTGCTGTGTCTTGCAGCATTCCTATTCCTGTCGCCGCCAGAAGCAGATTCCTTGGAATCCGGTTTGTCGGAGCCGTTCGTGGATGCAGATCCATCTACACCAGCTCCTCTCGTCTTGGATGCGCCGTCGCCTTCGAAGCTGCAGAGGTCAGATGCTTCCACCTCTAGCGCTGGCAGCGAATCCGAACCCCCCTCGAAAGAGGAGGCCCCTCCTACACGTCGCATTCAGCTCCTGCGTGGAGATTCCACGACTCCAGTTGCCGATGCGGAATTGTGGGTATTTGCGAATTCACAACTCCGCTCCACCGACCCCGCCGTCCTGCAGTTCCTGAGGGAGCATCCGGATCCGGAGGAACGCGGCAGATACTTCAGTGAAACCTATCGGTCCGACGCAGACGGCTACGTGGACTTCCCCATGGTCGAATCAGGAGCACAGGTAATCGCACGTTCCGGGGAGCTCTTCGGCATCGACCCATGGTTCGGGAGGAACACCCACATCCTGCGATTGTTCCCCGATCAACAAACCACCGTGCGCATTCTGGATCACCGCGGGCAACCCCTTGCCGGCATCCCGGTCGGCATTTCCTTCTACAACGATGATGATTACGGCAGCATCGGAAGCTCCGCCGCGTTTACGAATACCGATGGATACGCGGAAGTGCGCCATCTACAGCGATGGCTGCAGCCTCAGTTTCCCCGAGACATCCGCATTGGGCCCCACCTCCTCCTGAAGGAGGACCTGTCCATACCGCTTGCAGCTTGGCGCGCCGGATCCCATGGCGACTGCATCACTCTTCCACCACTCGGCAGCGTGACCGTCGTGGTTCAAGATTATGAAGAAGAATCCGTCCCTGGTTTTCTTGGGATCCAACTACTGAAGGACCCACACCCGGAGACTCGCCCGCAGAGTTTCGAGCTGGAGTCGCGACGAGCCCCGTCCCTCGTGACCCGAGGTGAAACCGTCACCAGCAGCTATCACTTCCCGCATGTCGGGTTGGGGCTGGAACTCGCGGTGCATGTTCTAGGGGCACCCTTCAATCCAGACCCGGTCGGCTTTGGGCCTGGCCCATGGACCGAAGGACAAACAGTAGAGCTATTGGCAAAGCCACCGAGCCAGGAATCCACTTATCAAATGCGCCTGGTGGATGAAGACGGCAGGGCATTGGCTCATCAAGACCTCATCGTGATCATGTCCATCGACGGGGATGCCTCCTGGCGGAGTGATGCTTATGTCACCGATAAGGATGGGAATTTCACATTCACCCCTGGCGAATATGAGGCAGAAGCCCTTCACCGCGAGGGTCTGGGATTCCGCATCCGCAGTAGCGGCGATGAACATTTCCTGCCCAAAGAAGGTTCCCTTCCCCCGCCACCCGAGCCCTCCGGGCCTCATGACTTTGGCGAGATCCGCATGTCAAGCGCAGGAATCCTTGCCTCCGGCGTAGTCGTCGACGAAGACGAGGAGCCGATTCCCAGCATTTGGATTACAGCCACTTTCACCGATGGTGAGGAGCCCGAAGATGATTTCCTTGCCACCGATACGGATGGCCGATTCACGCTTTTTCAAAAGGCCCCCGGCAAGTCCGTGACCCTGCATTTCGATCATCAGGATTATCTTGCGCAAAAAATCGAGGTCGCGGCGGGCACCAGCGATCTACGGATTCAACTGAAGAAGGGCAAGGTCCTCTCAGGGAATGCGCTGTTCTCAGATGGCATACACCCAGATGATTTCAGTGCCAAGCTTTTGGACAAAGACGGCAATACCCTCGGCAGTGCCTCATTTCGCGACGACGGCACCTTCTCCATGAAGTCGCTTGGATCGGATACGGGGACTTTAGCCATCCGTCATTCCAATCAGGCCAACACTTTCCTCACGATCGAAGGCATCACGCCAATCGCAGAAGGCGAAGCGCAGGATCCACGGCTGACCGACATCGATTTGCGCGGCAAGGTGCAGAAGGCACAAGTTCTGGTGCTCGGCCGCGACCAGGAACCAATCGAACGACCACGTTTTCAGGCCGACGGTAGAGAGGGATTCCTGCGCTTTGCATTCGGCGGCAGCGATGGCGTCGTGCATGTGCTTCTTGGGGAAGAGTCCGCAATGGCTGCAATCTATGTACCGGGTTATTCCATCCAAGAGTTTGAGATTGTCCCGGGCGAGCAGACTCTGCAACTGGAGGGCGGATGGGAGGCGACACTCCAACTCTCTCCGAAGCCGGTTTTGCCACCGGGATACCACCTCTTCATTCAACCTTGGCACCTGAACACTGAAGGCAAGATCGCTGGTTTCGCCTCACGGGCCAGGTTTGATGATACGGGCAGGGCGCAGATTCTCGTGCCCTCGACCGGCACCTTTGGAGCCTATATTGCCGTCCAAAACGAGAAGAGGTTTTCCGAACGCTTGCCCTCTTGGGATCACCAGTATGAGGATGACACCTTCGAGATCCATATGCAGGGAGCAACCGCCACTGGCACGCTCACGGTTTCCCAGGAAGAGATCGACGCCCTGATTTCCGATTGATACCGGACCTCCGTGTTTCTTGACGGGAACAAAGACAGCGCTTTGGCGCAACGCCCCCTTGGCACGGTGGTTGCGAGTACTGAGGCATGACCCTTTCCCCTATCGCAACCAGTCTTTGTCTTTTTGCCTTCGCCGCGCCGCTTGCAGCCCAAGAGATGGTCGGCGGCGTATGGACGGACTATGGCAGCTTCGGCCCTCCCACGGGCTATACCTTCGGTGATCTCTATGCGGTGCCGGATTGCAATGGCGACGGCTTTGAAGATCTTGTCCAAGACGTGACCGACGCAGTGCAGATCTTCAGCGGCTTCGATGGTTCATTCCTCCGTAGCCTAGACACCAGCGGATTCCCCTTCCACAATCGCACGAAACATGCAGGGGACCTCAATGGGGATGGCATTCCAGACTTCATGGTTGGAAGCGTGAAGTACGGCCGCACATTGAATGTCATCTCCGGGTCGAATGGCTCCCTTCTGCAGACCTTCCTGCCGTCCAGCCATACGCTGGATTCCAGTTACTATCATCAAGCACCGGGAGGGGACATCGACGGCGATGGTGTCGATGACATTCTTGTAGGCAATGGCCACGCGGATTCGCCCTTGCACGGAGCCGGCATCGTGATTGCCTATTCCGGTGCGACCGGCGCCATGATTCATGAAATCACGGGAACTTATTTCGACGAAGCTGTCGGTTCCAATGTGTGTGCTGCCGGCGACCAAAACGCAGATGGCTATGATGATTTCTTCGTCGTCTCACACGGTCATTTCCTAGTCCCCCATGATGGCTGGCTACGACTCTACAGCGGTCTGAATGCCTCTATTCTTTGGGAGATCCCCGGCGAGCCAGCCTCGGGTTATCTCTTTGGAGTGAACACCTTGGCGCTCGCCCAGGACCTCGACGGAGATGGGTCCAGTGATGTCCTCGTCAGCACGGGCACGGAAACCATTGCCTACTCCACTGTCACGCAACTGGAGATTCGTCGCTACCCAGGGTCAGGCATGCTGCCGTGCGTGGACCTCAATGGGGATGGCCTCGATGAACTCCTGCAGCATTTCCCGAGCGGACTCATCCGCGATGGACGCACTGGATTCGTGCTCGCTGAAGGTGCGGACAAGTATCACACGCTCGACACCCGCTCCTTCCTCGGACGTCACTCTGTGTTGGAGGAACGCGGCACCGGTGCACCCACCAACTTCGACCTGACGTACTTCCAACCGCAACTCAGCCTCGACGCAACCCGTCTTTCGACCAGTGCCGGCGGCACCATTCAAATGGAGATCGACTTTGGATTGCTTTATCCATGGCTTCAGTATGCGTTGATTCTTTCGGGAGCGGGAGCCGGCCCCACCGCGTTGGCTGGGATTGAGATTCCAATCACGATGGATAACTTGACCAGCCGTTGTATCGCGATGCAGTATCCGCAGGGATTCCAGAATCCTGCAGGAACGCTCGATCACCGTGGGAGAGCATCCTGCAGCCTGCAGATTCAGCCGATGCAATATGCCGGCGCCATCGGCCGCGAGCTGACCATTGCGGCAGGACTATTCGTCAATGGACAGCTGACGCAATCCTCGACCGCCCTGCACATCACGCTGGACCCCTAAGCTATCCTGCGAATTCACGACGCATCCTATACTGCAGGTTGCGTCGTGAAACGTCTCCTACCCCTACTCCTCCTTGCGGCTTGTTCCGTTTCCATCTGGTATTTGATGCAGGACGAGGACGGCGACTCGACCGGTGGTGCGGCGGCAACCGTCGTCGAAGTTACCGAATCTGATCCGGAGGTGGCGGAGGCCGATCTGGAAGATGCACCGGATGCGGGCAGCTTAGAGCGCGCGGAACTCACCGAAGCGGAAACTGCTCCCGTGGATGCGACCACGGAAAGCGAGTCGACGGATCTTGGAGCGGACCTGCATCTCGTTGGGGTACGGGTGGTCAGTCCGGAAGGTGTGGTCAAAGCAGGCGTGCCGGTCGTCTTGATGTACGACGCCCTTTGGGGCCCTCAAGAACTTGCCCGCGCCGAGACGGATGAGAAGGGCATGGCCCTACTGCTCGAGCAGTACATCTATGGTCCGAAAGAGGAAGTACGCGCGATGTCGATCGGCTTCCCTTTCCACTGCAAGGATGCTTCCGAACCAGTCACTTTCACCAGTGATGCGTGGCCTGAGGAGATGATTGAGTTGGAGTTGCCAGCAACAGGTGGAGTCGAGATTCATCTACTCGATCAGGATGGCGAGCTCTGGACTAACGAAGTCGAACTGAAGATGGCGCCCGTGTCGATGTTCAGTAAGAAAGGAAAGGTCCTGCGCGAGAAGAGCATGGCCAATCTTGGATTGATGGTGCAGGATGGCATCGCGATCTTCCCGCATGTCGGCTTGGGACGACGTCTTGAGATTGGCATACCTTGGGATCCATGGGCGACCTGGGATATCGTCCGCGTGGCTGGGCCGAAGGAGCCAGGGGAATGGGTCAAAGTGGAGTTGCGCGTAAAGGAGGTGCGTCCGCAATGGTCGGTGCGGCTGTTGTTCGAAGACGGCACTCCCCTCGCCGAACGGGATATCTTGCTGCAGCGAAGTTCCTGGAAGATGTCGGATGGCCAGAACTTCTCTTCTTCCGGCTATATAGGCACCTACTGGACCGACAAGGACGGCAACCTGAAGTTTCCCTTCTCGGAAGCCCTCACGGCGGATCATGAAGAGATGCAGTTCACTGCTGGACCGACCGGCGATGCACGCTTTGGCTACGCCAAGTTGGAACTGCTGAGCACCTACGCCGGCCAAGATCAGGACTTCGGTGACTTGACCCTCGCCGGCACTACTTTGCTTGCAGCCGGCACCGTTCAGGATGCCTCGGGCAATCCACTTGAGGCCAATGTCTTGGCGTATCAGGCCGAGTATCACCCTCTCGATGCCGACGCCGCCCCAGACTTCGATTGGGCCCCTGGCAGCAACACCGAACATGGAGATGCCGGTGCTTTCCGCACCTTCGGAGTCTCCAACTCCCCCACCATTCGCCTGACGGTCTCCGCTGAAGGCTTCGCGGAGAAGCAAGTCACCGTCGACCGCGGCAGTGAAGGCGTCTCGATCGTGCTGCAGACCGACCTCGGCATCGCCGGACGTATGCAGGTGCCTGCAGGATTGAATCCGAGGGATACCGTGGTGCGTTTCCTTGCGGATGGAGAGCCACGTCAGTTCGACCAGTATCGTGGACAGTACCCCGACGCGATCCCGAATGAGGAAGGCGAGTTCCGGATCGCGGAAATCCCGGAACGCGTCCCTGGTGCGGTTGCGGTGATCGACCGAGAGAGTGGATTGATGTTGGCTTTGGTCGAGTCGGTCGTCCCGACCATGTTGGGTGAAGTCGGCGATGCGCGGCTCGATCCATTGATCCTGGATGGCGTGCATTCCTATCAAGTGAAGATCGTCGGGCCGAATGGCGGCAAGATCCGCGGCTTCACCTGGATGCTGGAATATGATTTCACCGTCATGCAGGACCATGGCAACTATGACTTCGGCGATGATTTCACCTTCCTCTGGACGGAAGAGCGTGCCACGGTTTCGATCCTCGCGAATGGTTATCGCATCACCACGGCAGAGCTCAAACCTGGAGAGAACACCGTCGAGATCTTGCGCGCACCTCTCGTGATGTTCGAAGCGCCGGACCTGCCGACCTTGCCGGATGGCCTGCGTTATTCCATCGAACTCGACAGCCTCGATGGCTCTGACCTGCTTGACCTGGATACCAATCTTCCCAGTGGGGCTGCAGGTGGCGTCTTCCCTGTACCGATGCCGGGCACCGGTGACTTCCAAGTGAAGCTGTCGGTTTGGAACCGCGAAACCGGCGCCTCAGCCGAAGTCTTGGTCGACGGCGAGCCTTGGGTGTTCGATTTTCACATCCAAGAGAATGCGACAGGCCAAAAAATTGCGGTGCCGCTACCGGTGGATGGGATTCAGGCTGCGATGAAAGAGGCGCAGGCATTGGGAACGGAAGAGAGCTCGATGTAGAAGTGCTAGGATGCGTTCTTTCCTATGCAGCGCATTCTTCTATTGCTCCTCTTGGCAGCCGCTGTGGTGGCAGCCGTCTTCCTGATCGATCCGGAAGAAGCCGCCGAGGACACGCAGGAAACGGCACCGGGACCTGCCGTCGTGCATCCTCCGGAGCCGAAGGATGCAGCGACCTTGGAAGCAGCAACTGCAACAGAGCCCGCTGCCGAGATCCTGCGCGAGTCCACGGATCCGGGTGCTGCAGATGCCGATTCGTTGGCCGCCCCCTCCCTGCCCATGCGGGTGGTGGATCCGTTCGGCACGCCTCAACCGGGGATTCCTGTTGCGCTAGCCTTACGAACGGAGAATGACATCGAAGAAGTCTTTCGCGCTTCGAGTGATGCGGATGGCTTGCTGACGATGCGTTGTTCCTTGACGGAACTTGCAGAGGGAGAGGAGCTGGTTCTTGGCTTCCCCTTTCCGGTACTCGACGGCACTCCGGAATGGGTGACGGACCCGAGCCAATGGGGAGACGAGATCGTGGAAATGGTTTTGCCGGTGCATGGATCTGCGGAAGTGCACCTGCTGGACGTGGATGGAAATCCATGGCATCGCCCTCTCAGGGTCAAGATTGGCCCCACTCCTGGCGAGGGGCATGAAGGTCCTGCGGATGTCTATGCCAACTTGATGAGCAGCCTTGGTGTGGAGGCCGAAAATGGCGTGGCATTCTTTCCGATCGTCGGAATGTTCAAGAGAATCCAAGTCGGTATGGGCGCCGATCCTTGGGCGACTTGGCGCGGCGCCGAAGCTGCAGGCCCAAGCGTCGCGGGAGAAGTCGTCCGCCTGGAGTTGCATCAGTACCGTAAGAATCCTGTTTTTCGGGTCGCGTTGCAGGACGAACAAGGAGAACCCATTCCCAATCGCGCGGTCGTCCTGCGATGGAAGACCTTTACCGCAAGCAGCAAGAACTCCCTTTCGACAGGCTATTGGGAGCACGAGGGTTTTCGCAGTGACCAGGAGGGAATTTTGGAGTTTCCCGTTTCACGTGGCGTCTATGGAGATCGTATTGAAGTGCGAGTCACCACCGCCGATGCCGATCTGCGCAACACGAGATCCGGCATTGTGCTCATGCCGAATCCGATGCCCCTGCCGTGGGAAAACGTGGGAGATCCTCTACTCGTGGAACTTGAGGACCTGGAGCTACGTGCCGCGGAACGCATCGGTTCGGGCAGCATCCTGACGGCTGATAGCCAGCCTGTTGAAGCGTCTATCGAAACCCAACAAATCGTCAGTCTTCAAATCAACGGATTCGATAAGGCAACCAGCCAGGACATCCCAGGGTTTCGCATCCTGCAGGAGGATAATGGGAATTTTCACCTCTTCGGAGTTTGCGTCACGGATGACATCTTCCTGAAGGTCACGCCTAAGACCGGCATCGCCCAGAAACGCAACTTCAAGCCAGGTGCGAAGGACCTGGATTTCGTGATAGCTCCCGATTTTTTCATCAACGGGCAACTCAACATTCCTGAAGGAGTCGACCCGAATGGGTTCCGATTGCGTTTCTTTCCAGAGGGTGAAGTTCCGTTCGCCCATTTCCCATCGCAAACCCCAGATGCAATCCCAGAGGCAGATGGTTCCTTTCAGCTGCGCGGGTTGCCGGACACCAACCCGGGTACGGTTGCCGTGATTCATGAGGAAAGCACTTCTCTCCTTTTGGATATCCCTGAAGTCAAGCCGACTCAGGATCCGGAGATGCGTGATTTACGCCTCTACTCCATCGACCTCGGAAACTTCACGCGCTGGACTCTTCACCTGATCCTTCCACCTCGAACCCAGCAGCATAGTGCGAAGGTCCTCATCCTCGATCCGCCGATGCCCAAGTATCGGGACATGTTCTACCTCCCTCATGGGGATGACTTGGACGTCGCCACGCTCCAGCCGACCATGAGACTTCAAGTCGAGATGACGGGAATGCGTAGTGAGGAGATCACGGTGACCAGTGGCCATCATGAAATCAAAATGCGCGAGGCCATGAAGTTATCCCTTCAGTTCCAGGACGTACCTCAACTCCGCAAGGGATACACATTGAGGGGCAGCACCCGACTTGTGGATGCCAAACCTTGGGATTCCGATACGCATTTCTTCCCGAACAATTGGCGCGAGGGACTTAGGATCCCCATCAAGCAACCTGGAAAACTACGCTTTCAGGTCTTCCTGGTGAAACCCGATGGCAGGCGCAGCATCGGCATGAAGGAATGGGCGTGGGATTTCGAAGTATCCGAAGATGGTGCGGCGAAGCCCTTGTCCATCACCATCGAACAAGCCGAACTCCTGAATGCCTATCAGCAGCTCGATCAACCGCCGCCCCAGCATCCTCATCACTAGTCGAATGGAGCCTCTTGCTCCGGTTCGCGAAGTGCCAGAAATGCCGTAAGATGTTTAAACGCCTTTTTTGCGCGCATCCAAAGTCAAGCAATCCTGATCGACATGTACTCGGATTCATCTCACCTAACGGCTCTTGCTCAAGCGGAGGCCCTAGCCTCTCCTGTGCGCCAAACCATTTGGCAATTGATTTCCATTCTCCAACCCGTCGCCCCTCGGGAGTTACAGGATCGGATGGGGCTAGAACGACATGCGCTCTACTACCATCTGCGCCTTTTAGAGGAATGTGAGTTGGTGACCAAGTCCGTGGAGGACGGCGGCACGACCAGTTACACCACCAAGACTGAAGCCATCATCTTTGGACAACAGGACTCGCCCGAATGGCGCGAAATGCGCAGCAAAATCGCTCTGACCTCCTTGCGGCGTTTGACCACGCGATTGGATGGTGCCTTGCGCGAAGACGACCCAACGGATGGTCCAAGGCGACACTTCAGCGGGTTCCTCACTCTCTTCCTCAACGACGAAGGGCGTCAGTTATTGCGTGACCGCCTCAATCAACTTTGGGAGGATCTGGTAGCCATGCAGCATGCGCCGAAGAAGGACGAGAAGCCTTACTTCCTTGGCTTTGGATTCGCGCCGGAATCCTATGGGCATGATTAGTCTGACCTTGCTGCCCATTAGAGCGAGAGGATCGAGCCAGTAACCATACGACTGAAGCCTTAGCCTTCCATGAGGGCAATCAGCTTCGCACGCGCAGGGGCATCCAGATCTGAACCCAACCCGGCAGCCATGTTGTCATCCAGATGATGAGGCTTACTGGTTGCGGGAATCGGCAGGGTGACGGCATCATGCCCCAGCACGAACTTCAAGAATAGTTGTGCCCAGGAGGATGCCCCATAGTCCGCGGCCCACGCCGGAACTTCCATTCCCTTCACCGCACCAAACAGGCGGCCGCTGCGAAAGGGCTGCATCACCAGCGCGGCAACCCCATGCTCGATGCATGCGGGCAGCACTCGATCCTCTACCCTACGATCCGTCACAGAGTAGGGAATCTGGATGAAATCGATCACTCCGCCTGCCACAAGCTCCTCGACCTTTTTCATATCCCGCATCTCCGTGATGCCGACGTAACGAAGGCGCCCGGATGCCCGCCAATCCTTCAAGGTATCGAGTTGCACGTCGAGGCCAACGAGGTTGTGCACCTGCATCAGGTCAAATCGCGTCGTGCCCATGAGGCGCTCACTTTCCGTCATCTGCTCCACGCCCGCCTGCTTACCTTTATCCGTCCAAACCTTCGTTGCGTAGAAGAGGTCGTCACGCCCGACCTTACGGCAGAGTGCCCCCACCATGGCTTCGGCCCGCCCGTACATCGGCGAAGAATCCACCAAGCTTCCGCCCCACTCCAAGAAGCTGCGCATGACGGCGGTCAGAGTCTCAGGGGCTTGCTTCGGGTCGGCATCGAAGGTGCGCGCCGTGCCCAGCCCAATGACCGAAAGGAGTTCCCCCGTGCGCGGAATGCGTAGGCGACGGATGGCAGTGCGGGTGACACCATCTTGAGGAGCCAGGCCGTCCGGCAAGTGCGATGCACTGGCCTTGGGAGCTAAAGGGAACAAGGCTCCAGTTGCAGCAAGACCAGCCGTCTGAGCTAGAAAACGTCGCCTGGATCGAGTGTTTTTGCGCTCTGACTTCTCCATGGCACGAGTCTAGCAGGGTGAGGGTAAAGCATAAATTTCGAATCTATTCAAAACCAATGGATATTACCAGGATGCGGAAAGTCGCAACGTCGCTCGTTCTCGCTATCACCTTACTTTCACGAGTATCTATATTCCTTGGTATGGGCCTTACCTCGGTGACCTGGATTGGACGATCGAGATCGATCAAATCGAGGGGACCATGGCGCAGAGTTGGCATGGCCTCGGCGTCGCTGTGATGCTGCGCCTCAGCAACGACCTGTCGCTAACGCAGCCTGCTATTGTCAACACAGCTACCAGTAGCTACCACATTGAAGCGGGCAGTCACACCGGCACCATGCTTTCAGGTTCGATCATGCCAGAACCCGGCCTTGGCATGAGTTTGAGCGGCACCTGCCCCAGCCTTTCTTTCGACATTGTCGACGCGACGCCGAGTCGTTCCGTTGCTCTACTTTATGCAAATAGCGCCGGCAACTTCATCATCCCGACGGGCGTGTGCGGCTCAATCTATGTGCAGGCGCTTGACGTCACTAGTTGCGAGACAAGCACGGTCTTGCTGCTGCCTTAAGGCTAAAGGCCTAAGCCTCGGCTCCGATCCGCTCCGCCAACACCAGGCGGTGCCCGGAGCCGACCACGAACAGCATCGGATCCTCGTGGATTTTGAAGCCGGCCTCCTTAGCCATGGCAGCTACCTGCGTGCGACGCAGTGTGTTCTTCGGCAGCTTCTTCGACAGGCCAACCGCAGTGCGGGCCTTCCGAATCACGTTCTTCAGCGAAGCGCTATCGAAGTAGCTGAAGATGACCCAGCGTTTCGAAACGCGGAACAACTCTTCCAGGTGTTCGCGCCGTACCGTCGGGTCGGAGAGGTGGTGATTGAGGCGCATCGAGAAAACCAGCTCGACGGCACCATCACTCAAGGCGATGCGATGGCCGAAGCAACGCATGCGGCCGAGTAGTTCCGCCTGCGGGAAGACCTCTGCGACCTTCTTGACCATGCTGCCGCTGTAGTCCGCCTCCAACACCTTCGCCCCTTTGGAGCTCAGATACGGCATGTAACGACCCCAACCACACGGCAGGTCCAGCGCCGTGGTGACCGAGCCGATGCGATCGAAGTAACGATCCAGCAATTTGCGCTCGCGCTTATCGCTCAGCTTGCGGTGGAACTTCCGGTACTCATCGAGGTATTCCTCGGCACCTTCAGCTGCGTGGTATTCGGCTAGACGTTCGGGAAGGGTCATCAGGGAGGGGGCTTCAGGGGCGGTGTCCGCTCCAGATAGCGCCAAGATAATACGCGATACGACGCAGCTTCTGGCCCCATCGACCACGGGAACCGGGGTGGTAGCCCTGGAGGACGTCGGCCGGGGTTGCGGTGGGATGGGTCGATTCCGGCGGGTCAGCCCGATAGCCATCCATGACGGCCTGGATCTGATCCGCCTGGAAGACGGAATGAGTGCCGCAGAGGTCTTCCAGGTCGACGGCGCGGATGCGGTCTGCCACGGCTTGCGGCCAGCGGCAGGTATAGGGCGCGTCGATCATGTGCAGGGTTGGACCCGATGCGTTGCTGCGCACCATGAAGTTCTTGGCTTGCATGCGGAAATGGCCGAAACCTTTTTCATGCAGGCTGCGGGCGATGGCGCCGAGACTGCGACACAAGCGGAGCGCCGTTTCTGGATCCGGATGCGCGCGCAACCAATCGGGTAGCGGCTGCACGGCACCGAGCCCGAGGGTGACGAGCACCGAGTATTCCAAGATGGGGCCGCGTCGGAGTTCGCCGAACCATTGAGGTTGGGCAACCGGCAGCTCCGCCAGATCCATCGCCAACAAGGCCCTGTATTCGCGCAGTGCGCGACTGCGCGCGGCGCCACTGAAAAGGCGTCGGCTCGGGGGGATGCGATACTCCTTGTAGAAGTGGGTGCATCCATTCGCTTCTTGCGCCGACCAGATCCGCGTTTCCGCTTCGGCCTTGAGAGGTTCTTCTTCGGCGCGCGAAGTGCGATAGCGCTCTTCCAAGACGGCGGCCTCCCCGATGGCATGCTGCGGGTGCGTCTCGAGAAGGGTCAGGGAAGGCATGGCATCAAACGATACCGTTGCGATGGCATTGGGCGGCTATCGTAGGGACATGCTCAGTCTTTGCATCGCCGCGCCCTTGCTTCTCCAAGTCACAGCACCCGACCCCAGCTTGGCCACCAGCACCGGCGATCCGAGCTATGACTTCGATTTCTGGATCGGTGCGTGGTCGGTGCAGAATCGACATCTTCAACCCGATGGCAGTTGGGTCGACGGCACCAAGACCCGCGCCCGCATCTCGCCGGTCTTGGATGGAGCTGCCTTGTTGGAGCAATGGGCGGGTCCGTTCAACGGGACCTTCATGAATGGATTCAGCCTGCGCAGTTATGCGCCAGAAGATGGGAAATGGACCATCCTGTTGTTTTGGACCACCGACGGCAATGCGAGTTTCGGCACGATGTCAGGTACCTTCCGCCATGGACGAGGGTTGTTCGAAAGTCGGTGGACCGATGCTGCGGGGGCGTCGCAGGCATTGCGTTACACCTTCAGTGATGCCTTGGCGCAAACCGTGCGTTGGGATAGCGCGCGGTCGTCGGATGGCGGCGTGAACTGGAAGACCGATTGGATCATGGAGTTCGCCCGTACGGCGCCGGCGAGTCAAACCAAGGAAGCACAGTTGTTCACGCAACCTTGGAATGCTGGCGCCTTGAGCCCGTATGTGGAGACGCGTGCCTTGGATTGGATGCGTGGTTCCTGGGAGGGCGAGGAGCGTCGCGAGGATGTCGAACCGCGTCGGGTGAAGTTGGATGCGACGTTGATGGCGAAGGATTGCCTGCTGTTCACGAGCGTCGGAACCTGGAATCCGAACACGGAGGACTGGGATAAGGAAGTGCGGATCGGCGGTTACGTCGCGCAGAACCAACGCTGGGAGCAATGGGGTGCCAGCGAAGAGGATCGGAAGTTACGCGGGAGCGTCGGCGCTGAGACGGAAACGGGCTTCGTGTTCACGCGGACGGGCAAGGGTGGCGTGGTGGTTCGGGAATACGTCGAACGGATGAGCCACGATTTGATGCGATGGAAGCGCACCGTGCAGGAAGGCGAGGGCGAGGAACGCACCTTGGTGGTGCGGGAGTTCGCGCGGACGTCGGGGTGAAGCTTCAGGAGGGTGGATGGGCACCCCCAGATAGGCACAAGGCTAGGGCGTGGACTCGGGGTCTGGGGAGGCGTCGGGAGGCTCATGGCCTGGAGGTTCCGAATCAGGAGCTGCCGCGCCGGGCAATTCCGCATCAAGAACCTGCTCCTCCCCTTCCTTCAGACGCCCGGCATCCAACAAAGCGCGACGGAGAATCATCTCCGTCTGCGCATTGAGACTGCGGAAGTCGTCGTCCGCCCAACGCCGGAGGGCGTCGTGAAGCTTGGGATCGACCCGCAGCAGGAAGCTTTTGCGTGGTTTCGCCATGGGCGAGGTGGGTTTGGGCCCGCCGCGAGGGCAGGCCCGATCGAGGACTATCGGCTACCGCTAATAGAGGCTGCCGGTATTGACGACGGGCTGGGTCGCCTTGTCGCCGCACAGTACGACCAGTAGGTTCGAGACCATCTGCGCCTTGCGTTCTTCATCGAGCGTGACGATGTCCTTCTCGCTGAGTTTGTCGAGCGCCATCTCGACCATGCCGACCGCACCATCGACGATGCGCGTACGAGCCGCGATGATGGCCGCTGCCTGCTGACGCTGCAACATCGCCGACGCGATCTCTTGCGCATAAGCCAAGTGACTGATGCGCGCTTCGAGCACATCGACGCCAGCCTTATCGAGGCGATCCTGCACTTCGATCTTCAGGCGCTCCGCGATCTCGGAAGTATGGCTGCGCAAAGCGATGTCCCCTTCCTCATGCGAGTCGTAGGGATACTGCGTGGCCATGTTGCGCAATGCAGCTTCACTCTGCACCTTGACGAAGTCTTCGTAGTCATCGACTTCGAATAATGCTTCGGCGGTATCCACCACTTTCCACACGACCACGGCACCGATCTCAATCGGGTTGCCTTCGAGGTCGTTGACCTTCAGTTTGTCGCTATCGAAGTTGCGCACGCGCACCGAGATCTTCGCCTTGATCGCGAATGGATTGGCGAACCAAAGGCCCGGAGTATGCACCGTGCCGAGGTAACGACCGAACAAAGTCAGCGCACGTGCTTGGTTTGGGGAAACTGCGAACAGCCCACACAGGGCAAGGATGACGCCGAGGAAAAACGCGAAGGCGAGGATCGCTGCAACTCCAACGACGAGATCGTCGCGTGAGTTTGCTGCTGTGGTCATGCTGGCAATACCACCGGCAATCATCGCGGGAATGCCTGCAATCAGGACCATCAGGCCCGATTTGGCTTGGAAGGGGGTTTCCTTGATCATGACCTAGCGTACGGACCAGATACCAAAGTGATATCACTTTTCCTAGAGAGCCTGGATTCCCCATCTTGGCCATTCAAACGAGGATTTGATTTTATTGCTCTCACTAGGCCCGGAACTTGTAGAAAATGCACGACATCTAGGCCTTGAAGAGGGGGCGAACACTACATATTGTGCTTTCTGAAGGAATCACCGCGGCCCCCACCGTCGTCCCCCTTGGTTTTTCCCCTAAGTCGCTAACAAACCACCACTTACACACGGACACGCTCCCAGAACCTGCCCAGAATGGAATCCCAGACAGCGTCTGCCACTGCCCCCCCGACCGCTAGCACCGCATCCACCGATGTCGGCATGCAGGTCAAGAAACGCAACGGATCTCTCGAAGCCGTCGACCTGAACAAGATCGTGCGCGCGATTACCCGCAGCGCCGATGGCTTGGAAGGGGTCGATGCCATGCGCGTCGCCACGCGCACCATCTCCGGTCTTTACGACGGTGCCACCACCGCCGAGCTCGACCGCCTCTCCATCCAGACCGCCGCCGCCCTGATCGGCGAGGAACCTGCCTACTCCTACCTTGCTGGCCGCCTGCTCGACACCTACATCGGCAAGGAAGTTCGCCAGCTCGACATTCAGTCGTTCTCGCAGTCGATCCGTCACGGCCATGAGCAGGGATTGATCAATCAGCAGGTCTACGATTTCGTCCGAGCCAACCGTCGCAAGCTGAATGATGCGATTGAGAATGAGCGCTCGCGTGGTTTCCGCTACTTCGGTCTTCGCACCGTCTACGACCGTTACTTGCTGAAGGATCCGGTCGAGCGTTCGGTTACCGAAACGCCGCAGTACTTCTTCATGCGCGTGGCCTGTGGTCTGGCCAAGACTCCCTCCGAGGCGATCGAGTTCTACCGCTTGATCAGCTCGCTGGCTTACATGCCGAGCTCCCCCACCTTGTTCAACTCGGGAACCGAAAGGACCCAGTTGAGCTCGTGCTACCTGCTCGACAGCCCGGCCGACGATCTCGATTCGATCTACAACCGTTACCGCGACATCGCGCGTCTTTCCAAGTACGCCGGCGGCATTGGCCTGAGCTACAGCCGCGTGCGTTCGCAAGGTTCGCTGATCAAGGGCACCAACGGCAAGTCCAATGGCATCGTGCCGTTCCTGAAGACGCTCGACAGCAGTGTCGCAGCCGTCAACCAAGGCGGACGTCGGAAAGGTGCAGCTTGCGTGTACCTGGAGAGTTGGCATGCGGATATCGAGATGTTCCTCGAACTGCGTGACAACACCGGCGACGACATGCGTCGCACCCACAACCTGAACTTGGCCAACTGGATTCCAGACCTGTTCATGGAGCGGGTCAAGCAGGATGCCGATTGGTCGTTGTTCGATCCGAAGGATGTACCCGAACTGGTCGACACCTTCGGCCCGGAGTTCCAGGCTGCCTATGAGAAGGCGGAGGCTGCAGGTCTGGCACGCAATAGCGTCAAGGCTCGCGATCTCTACTCCAAGATGATGCGCACCTTGGCCCAGACCGGCAACGGCTGGATGACCTTCAAGGATGCGTGCAACATGAAGTCGAACCAGACCGGCAAGGAGGGCAACGTCATCCACCTGTCGAACCTGTGCACCGAGATCCTGGAAGTGACCCGCGCCGATGAGACCGCGGTCTGCAACCTCGGCTCGATCAACCTCGGCCACATGATCAAGGATGGTGCCGTCGACTACGAGCGCATCGGCCAGGTCGTGCGCACGGCGGTCAAGTTCCTCGATCGCGTGATCGACATCAACTACTACCCGACCGAAGACGCGGCGCGTTCGAATGCGCGATGGCGCCCGATCGGTTTCGGCCTGATGGGTCTGCAGGACGCCTTCTTCAAGCTGCGTCTGCCGTTCGATTCCGCCGAGGCGCGTGACATCTCCACGCGCGTGCAGGAGGAGATCTACTACAACGCGATGCTCACTTCGAATGAGATCGCCAAGGTGGAAGGTCCGCACGAGGCCTTCGCCGAGACCCGCGCCGCCGAAGGTTTGTTGCAGTGTGATCTTTGGGGCGTGACTCCATCCCAGCCGGAGCGTTTCGAAAAGCTGCGTGAGGACATCAAGCAGCATGGTCTGCGCAACTCGCTGACCATCGCCATCGCTCCGACGGCAACCATCTCCTCGATCGCCGGTTGTTATGAGTGCACCGAGCCGCAGGTCTCGAACCTGTTCAAGCGCGAGACCCTCTCCGGCGACTTCCTCCAGGTCAACAACTACCTGGTGAAGGACTTGAAGGAGCGTGGCCTGTGGACCGAAGAGATCCGCAACGAGATCAAGAAGGCCGAAGGCTCGATCCAGGAAGTGGATGCGATCCCTGGCGAACTCAAGGAGCTTTATCGGACTGCCTGGGAAGTGCCGATGCGTTCGCTGATTGACATGGCTGCCGCGCGCGGGGCCTACATCGACCAGTCGCAGTCCCTCAACCTGTTCATGGAGACGCCGAGCATCGGCAAGTTGTCTTCGATGTACATGTACGCCTGGGAACAAGGCGTCAAGACCACCTATTACTTGCGCTCGCGTCCTGCGACGCGCATCCGTCAGACGGATGGCGGCGATGCCTCCGCGGCGAAGACCTACACCGACGAGGAAAAGCTGATCTGCTCCCTCGAGAACCCTGAATCTTGCGAAGCCTGCGGCTAAGCCTCCCCTGATTGATGCGTAAAGTCTCCCTACTCGACCCAGGTTTCGACCTGACCCTGCGCCCGATGCGCTACCCGGTGTTCTACGACATGTACAAGGACGCCATCAAGAACACGTGGACCGTGGATGAGGTGGATTTCTCCACCGACCTCGTCGACCTGCGTGAGCGTCTGCTGCCAAGTGAGCGGCATTTGATCAACCGCTTGGTTGCGTTCTTCGCGACGGGCGATTCGATCGTGTCGAACAACTTGGTGCTGAACCTGTACAAGCACATCAACTCGCCGGAGGCGCGGATGTACTTGTCGCGCCAGCTGTACGAAGAGGCGCTGCATGTGCAGTTCTACCTCACGCTGCTCGACACTTACATCCCGGAGCCGAAGGAACGTAACGAGGCCTTCGCGGCGATCCACAACATCCCGTCGATCAAGAAGAAGGCCGACTTCTGCTTCAAGTGGATCGATTCGATCCAGCAGCTGGACGAAATCAAGACCGAGGAGGATCGTCGTCAATTCCTGCTCAACGTGATCTGCTTCGCCTGCTGCATCGAAGGCATGTTCTTCTTCGCGGCATTCGCATACGTCTACTTCCTGCGTTCGAAGGGTCTGCTGAACGGACTGGCTTCCGGCACCAACTGGGTGTTCCGCGATGAAAGCTGTCACATGAACTTCGCTTTCGAGGTCGTCAGCACCGTGCGTGAAGAAAGCCCGCACCTGTTCGACGACAAGATGCGCGCGCAGGTCATCGAGATGATGGAAGAAGCGCTCGAGTGCGAAATGTCCTTCGCCGACGATCTCCTCGAAGGCGGCGTGCCTGGTCTCTCGGCTAAGGATATGCGCACCTACCTTGAGTTCTGCGCGGACCAGCGTCTGCAGAACCTCGGCATGGAGAAGCACTACGGTTCCAAGAACCCGTTTGCGTTCATGGAGCTGCAGGATGTGCAGGAACTGTCGAACTTCTTCGAGCGTCGTGTCTCTGCCTATCAGATCGGCGTAACCGGCGAAGTGAGCTTCGACGAGAGCTTTTAGGCGTCCTCGGTAAGAGGGCCTGCGTTAAACTGCAGGCCTTCTTCCATGAAAAAGTTCCTCGTTATTCCACTCCTCTGCCTCGCCACTTCCTGCGGAAGTGACGAAACGACTCCCGTGATTCTCGACGCACCATGCCCGACGGATGGCCGCAGGGTCCAGATCCTCGCGCGCGACATCATGCGCCAGTTGGACTACGACTATGAAGGTGGTTTGGTCAGCTGGGATGATTCTTGGGTTTCCATCCAAACCTCCAAGGAATCCATCATTCACATCCCAACGATGACCGTCTATCACGTGAGGGAAATGGCCAACTATTACAACTAGTTCAATCCATGACTGCGGCCGCCCAAAAGGAAGAACTCCATCTTCTCGAGGAACACCTTCACGATGCCGGCTATCAGATGGAACCGGCAAAAGGAAAGGTCATCGTCCGTTGGAAGCACCAGATTCGTGCTCATATTCATCTGCGCGACAACCATTACCGCCTAGTTCCTTACAGCGGTTATCTCTGGTCCTGGATTGCTGCTCCGCTCCTGATTTTTTGCGCAGGCTTCTTCTTTGTGCGAAACATCCAGGATCTCCTAGACCCAACTGATATTTTCGGCCCCGTGTGGCTCGCAGCAGGCATGGCCATCCTGTGGCTCGGAGCCCTGATTCATCTCATTCTTCTGCAGTTTCGCCATAAGGCGGAGATGCGCAAACTCCGCAGCTTCCTCGATCAGAAGCTCCCCGGAGTGCGTCAGGAAGGAAGCTTGGGGTAAGACGAACGCTACTTGCCGTTGTCTTCGGCGTCGTCCTTCAGCTGTTCCTTCAACTTGTCTTCCAGGGCCTCTTGTCCCTGCTCGAGCACCTCTTCCGCTTTTTGACCGGCCTCTTTGGCACCGCGGCGCAAGGCATCATTGGTCGCCTCTTCACCGACGAAGAAGTACGAAGCCACCAGCGCGATCGCCAACAGCAGCAGGAAGAACAAGAACAACTTCATCGCCATGCGCAGCAGCGCCACGGCGATCACCACCACCAGTACACCAATCAGCACGGCCAATACCGGGCTCTGATCGAAGTAGTCGACGTACTGTTGCAGCAGCGGGGGGAGCTTCTCGTACATGTTGGTAGTTTAACGATTCCCGACTTAAGGTAGGGAGATGGGCGGAAAGCGGACGGACACGATGGATGGACTCCTCGAGGAGATTCGAGCCTGCACCCTGTGCCATGAGGCGCTGAAGCATGGCGTGCGCCCGATCTTGCAGGTCCATTCCCAGGCGAAAATCCTCATTGCTGGACAGGCGCCAGGGCGCAAGGTACACGAGACCGGGATTCCCTTCGACGACCCTAGCGGCGAACGCCTTCGGGATTGGATGGGGATTTCCAAGGAGGTCTTCTACGATGCGAGCAAAATCGCAATCGTTCCGATGGGCTTCTGCTATCCCGGCACTGGGAAATCCGGCGACCTTCCCCCACGGCCGGAATGCGCACCGGCATGGAATACACGGGTGATGGATGGCCTCCAAGGCCTTCGCCTGAAGCTCGTCATAGGTCAGTACGCGATGGACCACTACTTGGGCAGGGCCCGCAGGAATCTCACTGAGACCGTTCGCGATCGAGGCTCCTTGCCGAAGGGGATACTGCCGCTTCCTCACCCGAGTCCGCGCAACAACCGGTGGCTGAAACGTAATCCTTGGTTCGAGGCGGAAGTCCTGCCGGAGTTAAAGGAAATGGTCCGGAAGGCATTGACTTAGTGGCTTGCCTTGACGAGTTTGGAATACTGCCGCGTCGCAATAGGCGTCACTCGAGGGGGTCAATCCCGTCACGGATGACGTCGCTTCGATTTCGGCCGTCCTCTACAATGCGGCTATGGCCCTCCCACACCGCGTCGCCCCTTCCATTCTGGCTGCAGATTTCGCGCGCCTCGGCGAGGAGATGCAACGTGCCGAAGCTGCGGGTGCCGATTGGCATCACGTCGATGTGATGGATGGGCATTTCGTGCCGAACCTTTCGATTGGCATTCCGGTAGTGGAGTCGGCCAAGAAGTTCGCGCGCCTGCCTTTGGATGTTCACCTCATGATCGAGGAACCTGGTGCCTGGGCTCAGCGTTACGCCGATGCCGGGGCGGACATCCTCTCCTTCCATTACGAAGCCGCGCAAAACAACTTCGATGCCACCGTCGAACAGTTCCGCGCGACGGGGCGGCCCATCGGGGTAGCCGTCAACCCGCCCTGCGGCGTGGAAGCACTACGCCCCTACCTCGATCAGCTCGATATGGTGCTGGTGATGTCGGTGCACGCCGGTTTCGGTGGTCAGAGTTTCATGCCGGAAGTGTGTCAAAAGGTCGAGCAGCTGCGCAGCTGGGGCTTCCGCGGGGACATTCAGATGGATGGCGGCATTACCGATCAGACCATCGGAGTTTGCGCAGAGGCCGGGGCAAATGTCTTCGTAGCCGGGACTTACCTCTACCGGGCGACGGACATGCCGCAGGCCATGGAGGCGATGCGCAAAGCCGCCACTTCACCGAAGACTCAGGAGAACGAGTAGAATACGCACATGGCTTTCCGACTGCGCAAGAAGAAGGACATGCCCGGAGGGCTGTGGAGTAAGTGCCCGTCCTGCGGCAAGATGATCTACGCCAAGGAACTGGAGCAAAACCAGTTCGTGTGTCCGGAGTGTTCGTTCCACAACACCGTTTCCGGTCGCAAGCGGATCGAGATTACCGCCGATCCCGGCACCTTCGTCGAACAGTTCACCGATCTGCAGCCAAGCGATCGTTTGGGCTTCGTCGACAATGTTCCTTATGCCGACAAGATCGTGAAGGCTCAGGAGAAGACCGGCAATGCCGATGCTTGCCTGGCCGGAACCTGCCGCATCGCTGGCCACGAGGTCGTGATGGCCGTTTTGGACTTCACCTTCATGGGTGGTTCGATGGGCGAAGTCGTCGGTGAAAAGATCACCCGCGCGGTCGAGTTGGCCGGCGAGAAGGGTGTGCCGGTACTGCTGTTCTCCGCTTCCGGCGGTGCGCGCATGCACGAAGGCGCTATCTCCTTGATGCAGATGGCCAAAACCTGTGGCGCACTGAAGAAGTTCCATGATGGTGGCGGCTACTCGATCTCGATCATGACCAACCCCACTACGGGTGGCGTCACCGCGAGCTTCGCGAGTGTCTGCGATATCACCGTGGCGGAGCCGAATGCACTGATCGGCTTTGCGGGTCCGCGCGTGATCCAGAACACCATTCGTCAGGAACTGCCTGATGGCTTCCAGCGTTCGGAGTTCCTGCTCGCCAAGGGTCAGGTCGACCTCATCGTCGAGCGGGCCAACATGCGCGAGCGCCTCGGCGTCCTGCTGGGCTACTCCACGCAACAGGCTGCTGCCGAATAGGAACCCGGATTAGGGCTAAAGTCGCGGGCGCGAGCGTCCGATGAGGGGGGTTAGCATGAATTGGCCCCTCACCTCTTCCAGCGAGACTCCTCTTCGAGGCACACGCGCTCTGGTCCTCCTGCAGGACCCCGTCGAGGCCAATCGCCTGCAAGCCCGCCTCACCGCTCTAGGCATCGAGGCTTGGGAAGCCAACTGCGCCAGTGGTGCCGCAGCCGTTCTTCGTCGGGATGAATTACGCGGACGCCCGGTCGACTTCCTTTTCGTCGACGGCCATTTCGGTGGCATCTGTGGCATGAGTCTTTGCGCCGCCTTGTGCATGGCCCTGCGCCAACGCCCCGAAGTCCTGCTCACCGCGCCGCTCGACGCTGCTCTGGATAGTTCCGCACTTTCGCGTTCCGGCATCAGCACCGTGATTGAAGCGGATTGCTCCAGCCGAGAACTGGAAGTCTTGCTCGGTTCCTACCGACGCACTGCGCACCTCAACCGGCCTGAGCGTCTGACGCCTGCCGGTCGTGTGACCTTCTAGTCCTGCGCCTTCAGGAACTCGACGTGGCGCATGATCTTATTCAGCGCCCGAAGATCCCGACTCTCCATCGGTTGCGCGACGAGACGTCGGAGTAAGCCATGCAGTTGATCGCCATGATGCGGAAACTCCGCTGCTTCCAAGAGACGCCATGCGCGTTCGGCAGCTTGAGCGCGTTCCTCCTGTACCGACCACTGGTGGTCAAGCAACGCATCCTCCACCGCGCGTTGTCCGCGGAACCATTCATACAGTCCGACGGTGACCGCATGACTCAAGTTGAGGCTTCCGAGTCCTTCGGTGGGGATGGTCACGAGCAAACTGCAAGCCTCGCATTCCTGCGCTTCTAGTCCGCGGTCTTCGCGACCAAAGACCAGCGCAATCTTGCCGTCGACCAAGCCTCGTTCGGCAGCGGCTTGGTGGATGGACTCCAAGTTGATCGGCGGTCGCCGATGACCGCCTCGGGCCGTGAAGCCGATGGCGCCGACGCAATCCTGCAGTGCCTCTTCCAAGCATCCGACGCGGCGCAACGCATCCAATCGTTCCTTTGCGGGTGCGCCCGTCTTCTCGGCATCGGTCCCCTCCACCGCGCAGCCACCGACCGCGACCCAATCGTGGACCCCGAAATTATCCAATGCCCGTGCCACAAAGCCCATATTGGCGGGGATTTGAGGCTCCACGAGGACGACTCGGAGGATGCTCATGAGGGCATCGTAACTTCTTCAATCCGTATGCTAGGATGGAGTCCATATGAGAATTTCCTTATCTACCTCTCTCGTTTTCTTTGGCGTACTTGGAGGAATCCAGGCACAACTTTCCGCGCAAGGCGTGGATTGGTTGAGCCAAACTTCCGGTGGCCAAGCTGGCAATGCAGCAAGTACCGATCCGGCTTTGTCCGGCGATGGTCAGATGGTTGTCTTTCAAAGTGATGCGACCAACCTGGTCGCGAATGACACGAATGGTGTCGCGGACATCTTCTTTCTGGATCGCAGCACCGGAATCCCGGTGCGCGTAAGTCTCGATACTGCTGGCATCCAAGCCGATGGTTCTTCCATTCGCCCGGAGATCTCATCGAATGGTCAGTTCATCGTGTTCCGCAGTGATGCCACCAACCTAGTGGCGAACGATACGAATGCTCTCACGGATATCTTCGTCCATGATCGCATCCATGGGATCACCACGCGTGTGAGTGTGGATTCCAACGGGGTTGAGAGCAATGGCGCATCCACGACCTGCGACATTTCCGGCGATGGTCGCTATGTCGTTTTCCAAAGTGCCGGCAGCAACTTGGTTGCAGCTGACACCAACGGCGAAGACGACATCTTCCTGCATGATCGTCAGACCGGAACGACCACGCGCGTCAGTGTGGATTCCCTAGGCGTAGAGGGTGACTCCTTTTCCAAAGAAGCCGTCATTTCGACGGATGGCAGCACCATCGCCTTCACGAGCCGTGCCAGTAACTTGGTCGCAAACGACACCAATACTCAGATTGACGCATTCGTGCATGAACGGGTGACCGGCCAGACCATGCGCGTCAGCCTTAAATCTGGTGGAGCTCAGGCCTTTGGGAATTCGGAGCATCCAGGGCTTTCTGCCGATGGCTCCGTCGTCGTATTCACGAGTGATTCCCTTTCCATCGTCCCTGGCGGACGCAACGGTGTGGAAGATGTTTATACGCACGATCGCAATACTGCGATCACCAAACGCGTCAGCGTGAACAGCCAAGGTGTGGCGGGTGTCTTCTGGAGTTGGAAAGGAACGATTTCGGACGATGGCCGATACGTTGCCTTTGAGAGTTATGCGACCGATCTCGTCACGCGAGATACGAACCTCATGGCAGATGTCTTCCTTCACGACCGTACTTTGGAAATGACGACGAACCTGAGTTTCTCCAGGAGTGCCACTCAGGGGAATCGTGGCAGTGCCAATCCTTCGATCTCCAGTGATGGAAGCATTGTGATCTTCGACGATTTCTCCGCAAACTTAGATGCGGGAGACACCAACGGAGTGACCGACATTTTCATCAACGACCGCAATACCTATCCCAACCTTAGGAAGTACGGCACCTGCCCAGGACCCATGAAATTGGCGGTCACCAACCTGACTCCTGGCGGCACCATCGTCTACCTGTATGGCGACCGCGGGACCTACACCCACGTCGGGGCCCACTGCAATGGGCTCACCCTTGGCATCGCCAATCCGCTGATTGGCGGCATGCGCACGGCCGATGCAGCAGGCGAGTGGTCCATGAGTTTCGTCTCCCAGACCGGGGTTCATTGTTGGCAATCCGTCCAGGTGGTGGATATCGCCACCTGCGTCGCCTCCAACCTCTTGACGCTGTAGGACCTAGGCTGCGAATCACTCAGGCAGCCCCTAGCCAACCCCCCGGAGCGCCTGTATACTTCGCCGCTTACATTCCCCGATAGCTCAGTTGGTAGAGCAGCTGACTGTTAATCAGCTTGTCACAGGTTCAAGTCCTGTTCGGGGAGCCAAAATAGAAAGGCCACTGGATTCGTCCAGTGGCCTTTTCTTTTTGGCCGGGCTCAGATGCCCCTGAACGGCCAGCTGAGCTCCAAGCGGCCCGCAGAAAGGCCGGAGGACTCAGATTCCTCCTCAACAATCTCTCCAGCAGCCCTCTTCCAGGACTATTCTGGAATGACGCAATGGGGCCACGCGATTCCTGCTGGTCCCCCAGGCGATTCCCCCAAGCTCTCATGAAATACCTACTCCCCACTCTTGCCACAGCCGTGCTGTGCGCTGCCGCCACCTCCGCCCAGACTCTCGACGTCAACCAACCGCTGGTCGACTCGGATTGCCTCACGGCGACTCACTCCCAGGTTGCGCAATCCTTTATTCCTACCGCCTCCACCTGCGCCGGTGCAGGGGTGCTCGTGACCGACAACCTCGGTTGGTTTGGCACCTCGACCTTGACCATCGCGCTTTACGATGTCGATCCCTACTCGGCAGGCGCAACTCCCTTAGCTAGCTCCACCGTCACCGCCACGAACGGTTCTGGAGCCTGGGTCGACGCCTTCTGGCCAGCCGTCGCAGTGACTCCGGGACAGACCTACTGGATCGAGTACTGGGAGCCGGGTGCCGTCAGCATCTGTTTCCAGGGACATCTTGGTTACGACGCCTATACCGGTGGTGAGTTCTACTACCAAGGCGCACCTTTCATCATTCCAGGATGGGACCTCGCCTTCCGCACCTACTCCGACGGCACGGCGGGACCGAACTATTCCATCTTGAACTTGGTCGCTGGCCAGGTCGCAAACTTCGTAGTTACGGGTGCGACTCCTGGTGGAACGGTAATGCTGGGCTATTCACTGCTGGGTCCTGGCCCAACCGCCACCCCATACGGCATGGTCGACATGACCGCACCGATCAACACTCTGGCCACCCTGACTGCCGATATCGCGGGTGATGCAGCCTTCTCGCCGGTGGTTCCTGGCGGTGTTGCAGGTGTGACCTTGTACACCCAAGGCCTGGACCTCGCGTCCGGCAACTTGACCAACTCCTTGGCGGAGTTGGTGCTGTAAGAGAATCTGTTCTCGACTGGCGTCCTTCCTTCCGGGAAGGACGCTTTTTTGTTGCGGCACGCGCGGCCTAGTGGAAGAAGAATGCTTCGTGGCTGATCGGGTTGTTGGCGCGCTTCTCTTCCCAATAGGCATCCAGCTTTTCTTGCGCCGCCTTGGCGGACTCCAGGCGTTCCGACCAAGTCGTTGCGAGTTCGGTCTTGCCAGCGTCCGAGGCCACCTTGTGCATCAGCTCGAGAATCTCCTGCGGTTGACGGTAGGCGACGAGATCCTCGCCATAAGCCAAGACGGAATCGATCTCTCCCGCTGCGACGCGTCGCTCGAGAGCTTCCACCGTACGCACGGGGTTCAGTTTGCCGAGATCGAAGAGTTCCTCCTCGATGGTGTCGGCGCGTTCCGTCAGGCCGATGCGACGTGCTGCATCCGCGATCCACAGGGAAGCTTCCTGCGACACGAAATCCTGGTCATCCAAGGCGACGAACAGCAGTTGCGCGCCTTCGACATCGCCATGTTGATGCAAACGCACCACCGCAAGCGCGACGGCCTTCAGCGCATCGGTTTGTACGAGCAAATCCTCCTGGCCCCACTCCAATAGAATCGGACCGATCAGGCGCAACCATGCGTTTGCATCCTTCCAAGCGCTGGCATCCTCTGGAAACAGACGCTTCAACATGCCGGAACTCTGCAAGGTAGGGCGCCAGCGGCCGAATCCCTGACTCGGCTCGAAATAAGCCTCGAGACAAGCGACGGCACGCTCATATTCCCCCTCGTGGGCATAAAGCCACGCCGCCATATGGGAGAAACTGCTCCACCGATTGATGTCATCCTTGTCTGCGGCTGCGCAGATGTCGCGACACTTCTCCAGGGCTTCCGCCGGTTCGAGCAGGGCTATCCAAGTATTCAGCGTAAGACGCTGGTAGTCCGCCAACTCCCATGGATTATCGCCTGGTTTCGACATCGCAAGAGCCTGCTCCACGATGGCGATGAGATCCTCACCCGATTCAAGGTTCTTACGCATCTCGCGCACCAGTTGTCCGACATCGATGGAAGCGAAATCCTCTTCATCCTCGAAGTAGTAACGCGAGCCGGAGGAAGTCAGGGTGGAACACCAACGATAAAGGTCGACGGCACGTTCGCGTGCACCCGTGGCTGCCATCACGCTGGCGAGGCGGAGTAACTGACTGGCGTCGCGCGGATGCAGGCTATCGGTGAATTCATCCAAGACACCCTGCACATGCGGACCCATCGTTTCGGGATAACGCTCGAGCAGGGAAAGCAGCAGCAGGATCTCGTACTTGAGGGCGTCGCCAGCTTCGACCTTGGCGATGAGATCCGAGACCGCCTGCTCTTCTCCGAAGCGTACGCCATAAGCGCCGGCGAGGGCGTCGAACAAGGTGGTGTAGTGGCCCAAGCTCTGTGGACCGTTCTGACGCAGGAATCGTTGGATCTCCGCAGCACCAAAGTCCTCGGCCGCCAGGACTTCCCAAGCCAGCTTGCGTTCCGGGCCTGTGTCCTCACCCTGCGCTTCCTGCTCTTCGCGGGACAAGGGCTCGCGATAGGCATCCAAACCGCCCCGCATGAGCCGCTTCATGTTGGCTTTCTGCTCCGCGAGTTCTTCTTCCGTGGCTTCTTCGGCATCTTCATCCAAAGGCCACATTCCTTGGGTCCAGCGGGCATTGCGGCTGAAGTAGATGCGTCGGGAATTATTCCCCACCGGGAAGGTGCGCCACATCCGACGTAGCAAGGTAGTAGCCGCATCCAGGTTCTCTTCCTTCATGGCCTCCTTCACCAAGGGGAAGGTCGGGCGCGGCAGTTTCTCGGCGGACTCTTCTTCGACTTCGACCTCGGCTGCTTCCTCCTCCTCCAAGGCCAGTACCTGCTGCAAGGCATCCCAAACCTGAACGGAGTTTTCCCGGCCAGACCAAAGAGACAGCCGCAAGTTGGCGAGCTCGAGATCCTCTGGCTCGTCCTCGATGAGGCTTGCCAGCAGGGCATCCGCTTCGGCGTACTGACGCTGGCCGTTCAGAAAATGGATGAGCTGTTTCTGCAGCCTCATTTCATCCGGCAGGTCCGCGCAAGCCTGCTGTAGGGCTTCCAGATAGAGGTCATCGTTCTTGAGCGAACGAATCAGGTCGAGGCGCTGCTCCGCGCGCTCGAGACTGGGCGCACCGGTGTCGATTTCAGCGTCGAAGTAGGCAAGGAATCGTTCCGGAGCCTTCGGCAGGAGGTCGCTCTTGATGAACTCGCGGATCATCATGGCATCCCAGTTCTCTTCATCCTGCACCTTTGGGTGGTAGTAGAGCTCTACCGCCAGGGGCATGGCTTCCTCCTCCTTCTTATCGAAGACCAACAATCGGAGATTGCCATATCGCGCATCCAAACTCTCCGGGTTCAGCTCCATCAGCACACCGATCACACCGCGAATCAGGCTGCCATTGGTCTCCATCGCTTCATCGGAAGTGATTTCGCCGAGCAGGTAGCTCATGGGCATGGAATCGTCTTCGCCGTTTGTCTCGCGTAGCCAATCGAGGATCTGCTCCTCCATCGAGGCGCCCAGAGGCCCCACTTCGACATCCATGAGGCCAAAGAGGAAGTAGGTGCGCATGGTAGGTGCCACTTTGGTGTACACCGCGGAAGCAATGCCGACGCGCTCCTCTTCCGGCGCCATCAACAACAGTGGGCCAAGGGTGTAGACGAAGGATTGCGCCTTGTCCGTGACCAGCGCGACGAGTTCTTCCGATTCGATCAGGGGCGTGCTGACCTCCTTCTGGATCTGCGGCAGCAGGACCAGCAGTTCGCCGTATTTGTCGGAGTCTTCGAGCACCAACTGCACGAAGTATTGATAAAAACTGAGGCGCAACTCTTCCGTCAAAGAAGCACTGATGCGCTGCAGGATCGGGCCAAGGGTGTAATAGTTCGGTACGCGCTCGCCATTCAAAAGCAGGCGGACCCAGTTGCGTCCGAGGTAGAGGCTGAGTTCCGGGTCGCCGATCATGGCGGCGGCGGAATAGAGGGCGCCGACATCATTGCCGCGCTTGGCATCGACTCCAGCGAAGTCGACCCGGCGCAGGAGCAACCGCGCATCCTCGAGTTTGCCAGTGGTCAACATCGGCAGGAGAAGACGCAGTGCTTCGTCGATGGCCACGAGTTCGGTGGCAGCAGCAGCCTCTCCTTTCCCGATCAACCAAAGCAGACCATCGACTTCCTCCGTGGGGCGTCCGCTGGCAAGCAGGAGTTCGTGGGCAGCGTTGTTGAGGCCCCAACGAATCCGCTCCTTTACCATGACCTCGAGCATCTTGTCGTCTTCTGGGAAGGCGTCGAGCAGACGGCGATCCATTTCCTCAGCAAGCTGCAGCTCGCCGTAGGAAAGGGCGAGGCGTCGGAGGTATTGGCTGCGACGGAACAGGCGCGGGAAGCGGTTCCAAGGCAGCGGTTCTTCGAGTCGATCCTGTTCCGTGGAAGCGCGCTCGACTTCCTCGCTGAGGGTCAGGGCCTGTTGCTCGAGATAGCTTGGAATCGCCGCGGCAGGATAGGTGACGAGAAAGCCGTTGCTGGCGCGTTCGAAGTACTTGTCGAAATCATCGACATTGCGGGCGGCCCAACGGGAATACTTCTCGGTGGACTCCCCCTCCTGGTCGCCGACCATCAACGGACGTCGGGACAACAACAGTTCGACGGCGCGACGATAGAAACCGGCAGCTCCGGCATCGTCGCTGAGTTGCTCCTGCAGCTCCCCGACCTTCACCAGGAGGCCCACATTGGTGGAATCTCCAATAAGGACGCGGCGATAAGTCTCTGCAGCGAGGTCCAAGTAGCCGTTCTGCTCGAACAATCCCGCGACATCCTTTTGGAAATGGTCGTAGTCCGGCAGGTCCCGTGCCAGGCGGAAGGTCTTCGATGCATCGCTGACGGCGCCGCGGGCGAGGAAGGTGCGCCCGAGATCGAGGTAGACCTGTGGCGGCACCATTTGCCCGAGCCCGATCAGGCGTCGGCCGAAGTGCAGTTGGCGATCTCCCTTGGCCGGACGGGGTTGTCCGCCGATGAAGATGACGCTGTTGTTCCGACCAGCAACGAGGTCCATCAGTTCACGCACCACCGAGACCCGACGATCTCCGGCGATGGCAAGGGATTGTTGCAGGGCGATGATGCGGGATTCGTTGTCGTCGGCCTGTTCTCCGAGGTCGGCGAGAAGTTGATACAGATAGACCTTGTCGTGACGTCGGGCGAGGCGCTCCAAAGTGAGACGACGCGCCCATTCGAGTACCCCACCTTGGGCATCGAGGTTGAGCAAGCCATCGATCGCGATGATGAAGAGATCGTCCTTATCCGCGTTGAGCGCGAGGTCCTGGAACATACCCAGAGCCATGGCCTTGTCGCCGACCTTCTCCATCAAGGAAGCCATCATCAAGTAGCTCTCGATGCGGTCGGGATTGTTGGCGAGGCCACGACGATACGCCTGAATGGCTTCCGGCTCCATGCCGGAAAGCGCGAGCACACCAGCTTCAAATTCAGCGCTAGTGGCTTGGCTTTCCAGGGTTTCCAGGCGCTTCAAGACCACCCGCACCTCATCGGGCTTGCCGCGCTCCAGCATGCTCATGGCGATCTGCTGAAGATAATCCGCTTCGCCTTCAGGATGAACCTCAATCAACTGGCGCACGGTGCGCTCATAGTTGTGATAGTCATTGCACGACATGAAGACGCGCGCCTTCTCCTCGAGTGCGACGACCGCGGAACCGCCCGACTGCTTCAGGAACTCCTCGATGATCTCGGTCGCCGAGACGGGGTCCCCCACCTTGGTGTAGAGACGCACCAGCAATCCACTATCCCGTTCATCCGCGGTGCCCGCGTAGAGTCGCCCTTCCAACTCAATCGCGATATCCGCCAGCTTGCCCAAGCGCGATGCCACCGACATCAAGCGATCCTCGACATAGCGACGTCGTGGGATCGAATCGACTCGGCGCCACAGTTCGCGCCAACGCTCCAGTGCCAAGTCTTCATTCCCGACTTCGGAATGCAACCAAGCCAGGCGCATCTCCAAGTCTTCGCTGAGGGCTAATCCCTCGCGTGCGGAGCGCAGCTGTTCAAGCACATCGACCGCGCGCTGTTGATCGCCGATGCGCTCGAAGGACTCGGCCAACTGCATACGCGCTGGTGAATCAAGCGGCGCCAAGGTGTCGGTGCGCTCGAGCACTGCGGCGGCTTCCTCCAACTCGCCACGAAGACGATGCATGTCGAAGAGGAACTGCAAGGCCGCGAAATGTCCCGCCTCGGCTTCGATGCACCGCTCGGCGCATGCGGTCGCGAGGTCATCCTGGCCCAAACCCATCAGGGCTTCGGCGGCAGCGACGAGCACCAGGCCTGGTTCGGCATCGTGCAGAAAATAGTCCCACAGTTCCCGCGCGGCTTCGGTTTCGCCCTGCTCCAGATAGAAACGTGAAAGACCCTCCGGCCACAAGGTATTGCGCGGCTCGGCCTGCATCAACAGGCGATACTGCGCGACCATCTCTTCGGAGCGCCCAGCCTCGCGATACATCTCCAACAACTCGCGGCGGGAGGCGTCGTCGAAGCCATTGGCATCGGCATCCTCTTCGAACAGCGCGACGGCCACATCGTATTTGCCGGTTTCCCGCAGGAGGCCGATCCATGCCTCGTGGGATTGTGGATCGAGCTGTTCGGCGTTGGCGAAGGATTCCAGCAGGGCGTCGAGCGAATCATCGAGGCGATGGGCTTCACTCAAGACGGTGAGGGCGTAATAACGGTCGCGTCGGAGGACCGCAGTGGTGCGAGCCTTCCAGGCCCATTCCTGTGCAGCTTCGGCATCATCTGCCTTGACCGCCCATTCGGCCATGCGGATTTCCTGGCGGAACAACTTGGAACCTTCGCCGGAGACCACGAACAGATCGATGGCATCCTGCGGACGTCCGAGCAATGCCAACACCACCGCAGCACGATTGCGCATCTCCGGATCGCAGGCATCACTGGCTGCGAACTCCGCGAGCGCATCCTTGGCCTCGGAAGCATCCTGCATCGACAGCATCGCCCGACGCAGCAGCAAAGTGACATACCGCGGATCCTGTTCATGCAACAGGGTCAGGGCCTCATCGTAGACCGCGACGGCATCCGTGCGG
>JBMYYH010000009.1:0-49013 GCA_049609225.1 Planctomycetota bacterium
GAGATGAAGTCGAGGTCTGCGCCGACGTCGTGCGAAAGGCGATTGAGGCGAAGAAACCGCGCACCCGCTATATCGTCGGGCGAGACGCGAAGATCGGCTTGTTCCTGCGTCGGATCTTCAGTGATCGCATGATGGATCGCATCGTCGGCAAGGGATTGGACTTGGAAGACCGCAGCAAGAAGACCTGAAGCCGCTTTCCTCCATAGCCTTGATTTGCTACGAAGGTGGCGCAAACGTACTGTTTGCGTCCCATGGCTAAGAAGAAGCGCAGGAAGAAGGCCCCCCGGTACACCGCCGCGACCGCAGATCGTTATGAACTCTATGAAGGTTCGGTCTACGATCCCGATGCGGACCATGACTTTCTCATCCGCGTTTACCGCACGGCGCGCAAGCGTCGGCCGTTGAAGCTGCGGGAAGACTTCGCTGGTACCTCCAAGCTCTCCGCTCTTTGGGTCGACAATCACCGCGAGTCCAAGGCTTGGGCGGTCGACCTCGATCCCGAACCTTTGGAATGGGGCAAGGAACGTCACATCGAACCGCTCGGCGACAACGCTGGCCGGGTGACGCAGCTGTTGGAGAACGTCCTCGACGTCAAGACGCCGAAGGTGGATGTGCTCACTGCATTCAACTTCAGCTACTGGATCTTCGAGGAGCGGAAGACCATGCTCGAATACTTCCAGAAGGCCTACAAGGCCCTGGACAAGGATGGAATGTTCTGCGTCGACCTCATGGGTGGCCCCGGTGTGCAACAGGAGTGCGAGGAGCCGCGCGAAGAGGATGGTGGCTTCACCTACATCTGGGAGCAGGAAGTCATGGATGCGATCAGCGGCCATGTCGACTGCCACATCCACTTCGAGTTCGAGGATGGCACCGAAATGCGCAATGCCTTCGACTACAGCTGGCGCGTCTGGTCCCTCACCGAACTACGGGATGTCATGCTCGAGGCCGGCTTCGACGTGGTCGATGTCTACTGGGAAGGCACCGACAAGAATGGCGAGGGCGACGGCGTCTTCAAGAAGAAGAAGAGCGCCGAAAACGAAGAGACCTGGATCGCCTACGTGGTGGCCTGGAAGAACAAGCCCTAGTCGGTCAAGGCAGCAGAAGCTCCAACGGATTGGTCAGCAGGATGGAATCATCCACTTTCCATTCCGCGGCCTGCATGTAGAAGGTCACGCCAAGCGAACCCGGCGGCAAGGTGGAAGTGAAATTCACCACACCCCCTACTTCCGGGAATAACGGTGTCCGACGCCAGGGTTGGCTGACCTCGATCTCTCCGAACGGCGTGAGCGTCGGGCCCGCCCCCAAGGAGGACAGGATCAACAATGCTTGGGAACCTTCATCCAGGTTGCTGATGTCCACCGTCATGAACTCGCCAGGGACGATATCCATCACCTGCAACACCGGTTCGGGACCAGCACCGTTGACGGAAAAATCATCTGCACGACTGAAGGTCGAGTAGACACTGAGCCCGACTTCCTGCCCCAACTGCGCAGCCAGACCGGATGCGATCAATCCAGAGGACTCATAGTGGTATTCGTAAACACCATCCGTGTTCTCATCGATGTCGCAGTTCATGGTGTCACCGCCATTGGTCACGTAGACCCGCACGCGCCCACCTGAAACGGGCGTGATGGTGAAGAATCCACCATAAACACCTAGGCCACCCCCGTTCACCCCGTGGTAGAAGCCGACATTGGTGTAGGTTCCGGTTCCCTGCACCTTGGTAAAGGTCATGTCCGTGCCACCAGCACCGATGATGGCAGCGTTGAAGGCCAAGATCGGCGGATCCGGCTCGAGATCGAACTCGACCACTGCTTGATCGTAGAGCGAAGTCGCGCCGTTGTATTTCGCCCATCCATTCGCTGCGCCGACATTGACGAATTTATTGTTGCGCACTTCAAAGCTGCCACTTCCGGCACTCCAGTCCACGCCAAGCGGACCATCCGCCCGGTTGAAATCATCAAAACCAGAGGAGCTGCCAAGCAGACTTGTGTCACCGGATCCCGGCCCGACTCCCACTCCTGGCCCAGCCAAGGTCGGGTCGCTGCCGGGGGGCAGAGGGCCGACCTGTTGTGCCCCTAAAGCAGGAGCAAGAAGGGAGAGGATGAGGATCGGGGGGATGGGTGATTTCATTGCAAGGGGAGCGCTATTGGATTCGTGATCAATATGGTGTCATCAACCAGCCACTCGGCTGCCTGCATATAGAAGGTCACGCCGATCGAGCCTGGAGGCAAGGTCGAAGTGAAGTTGACCACGCCATCCACTTCCGGGAACAGGGGGGTGCGTCGCCATGGTTGGCTGACGGCAAACTCCCCGTAGGGAGTGACGGTGGGTCCTGGACCGATCGAGGAAAGGAGCAGCAAGGCTTGGCTTCCCTCGCTGAGATTGCTGATGTCGATGGTCATGAACTGACCCGGCACCAGATCCATGACCTGCAACACCGGCTCCGCTCCACCACCATTGGCCGAGAAATCATCGATGCGGCTGACGCCAGCGTAGGCGCCGAGACCGAGGCCTTCTCCAAGCTGCGCGGCAAGGCCCGAGGAAATCAGGCCGGAAGATTCATAGTGGTATTCGAAGACGCCATCGTCGGCTTCATCGATATCACAATTCATCGTATCCCCGGCATCGGTCACATAAACACGCACGCGGCCGCCGGTCACTGGAGTGATGGTGAAGTAACCACCGTAGCCCGACATCGAAGAACCATTTCCGTGGTAGAAACCGATGTTGGTGTAAGAGCCTGAACCCTGGATCTTGGTGAAGGTGTTGTCCGTACCGCCAGCACCGAAGATGGCAGCGCCATAGGCCAAGCTAGGTGGATTCGGAGCAAGGGTGAACTCGATCACCGCTTGGTCATAAAGCGAAGTCGCGCCGTTGTAGAGCGCCCACCCATTACCACTTCCCAAATTCGCAAACTGTTGTCCACGGATTTCAAAGGGGCCACCATTCCCGCTGCCCCAATCGGTTCCTAAGGGACCATCGGCACGATTGAAATCATCGAAGCCACTGGTCGCTCCAGTGAGGACAGAACTTGAAGTGCTTCCACCCGCACCTGGTCCTGGGGGTGCCAACTCCAATGCTGGATCCGCCTCCAATGCAGGGCCAAAACCCTGTTGTGCAGATGTAGAAGCGGCGCACGCGGCCCAAACCGCGACGAGGGAAACGAGGTGCAGGGTGCAACGAGACATGACTGGGTATATGGTCCGCAAGGGACCATATGCTCAATCCTACCTCTCGAAATCCTAGAATTTCAGGTGTTTTAGGCTGTTTTTGCCCCTCTTCGGGGTCGATAAGCGCCTACTCGACCGGGATAGCAGCTGGATTCGACATCACGATGCCTCCACCTTCCTGCATTTCCACAGCCTGCATGTAGAAGGTCACCCCGACGGCACCCTCTGGGACGGTGTTGGTCCAGCTGAAGCTGCCACCCATCTCTGGGAACAGTGGGGTCCGACGGAATGGCGCGGTCACGGCCACGGTTCCATACGGAGTCACGGTCGGGCCAGGTCCAAGCGAACTCACCAACACCACAAAGTGGCTGCCGGGGGTGAGGCCGGTGACTTCGATATCCATATAACCACCAGGTTCACCCTGGGTGATGGTCAAGGATGGTCCAGCGCCAAGGACGAAGGCTGGAAGGCTCGCGCCAAGGGCAAGGACGAGCAGGGCAGACAGGATGAAAATGCGTTTCACGGGTTAGGGTCGGCTTAGGGAAAACCGGGGCGGATTTTAGCCGCTCCCGGTTTAGGGGCCTATGCACTTTCGGTAACCCTGATGCCCGCTACTCCAGGCCTGCTTTCTACTGAATCGTGATGCCCTGGAAACTCATAATCGCCAAACCACGCTCGTTGCGAATCCATGGCTGACTACCACCGTGCGTGCCGCGGAAAGCAAGCTGCGTGGCGGTCGACGGACCCTCCAATTCCAAGCGCAATCGGAAGCCGATGGTGATCGCGCCGACCACCTTGGTGCCATCATCGAGGACGAAGGTATTCCAACTGTCGTCCGGAATGGAGAAGCTACCGCTGACGTTACGGAAATCGAGATACAGCGCATCTTGGTTTGTATCGACCCAAGTGGCGCTGACGGGATCCGGTGCGGTGCTATCCGGAATCAGTGGATGGCCATAAAGCCAATGCGCGATCTGCGGCACCAGCTGCGCGCCGAGATCCTCGTAGCCCTGATAGCGGAAATGGCAACCATCGTGCCCGCGTAGTCCGTTGGCAGTGGCTCCGTGGAAATCATCGCGGCGATGGCAGAGGCGCCTTTGCAGGTCACGGAGTGCCAGGCTCGGAGCGCCGCACCCCCGACGCACCTGCACGATCCAGAAATGCTCGATGTTGGGGAAGTCCTGTTCCCAATCGGCGAACATGGTGGCGAAGCCATCGCGCCAACCGAGGGTATTGGAACCCTCGGATTCACCCTGGTACCAGAACATCGCTCGCACCGCATGCTTCACGCCGGCCTTGCGCGCACGCCAAAGCAGGCGTCCATAGATGGTGGTGAGATCTTCGTGGTTCGCTTCATTGCGTTGGTGCTGCGCGACCACGGTGCCGCCGACCGCGCCATTGAGGACGGCCACCGGAATGCCTTCTTCATCCACGATCTTGCGCGCGATGTCGAGCCCCCAAGAACCGATGCATCCCGAAGTGCCTTGCAGCTCCCCATCGGCGATATGCCAACTCTGATCGGCCAGCACTTCTGCCTGCAAGGTGCTGGTGCTGCCATAAGTGCGCACCCACGGACTCTGGTCCATCGCATTCGCGACGCCCTGCCCCCAGGCATCCCCAGCAACCGCATTACTCTGTCCATGCACGAACAGCACATCTCCGACGGCGATGCCACTCCAGGAATCCAGGATCTCGTCGACGCCGGCATGACGCCGGATGAGGAAGGCTTCGTAGTTGATTAGGCCCGCGGCCACGCGCACCTTCATCTGGAAAGGCTGCGGCGCGAGGATGGCCCCGAGGAGTTCCTGCTTGACCTCGGTTGCGACCAGATTGCCGGCGCCATCGACCACTTCAAAGCGCAGGGATTCCTGTGCAGTCTCGGGGGACCAATCCCCCTCCACTACCAAGGTGCCGAAACCCTGAGCATCACGCGGGTAGAGCTGCAGGTCCGCGGGCGCGACGTCGAGGGTCACGCCTTGCATCAGGAGAGGGAGGATCAGGCTGCAAAGCATGTCACGAAACTACCACAAATGGAGAGACGGACACTCCCGAGTGGGGAGCGTCCGTGGAGGGGTTTCAGGGCGTAGGCGTGCGAAAAGCTCGCGGTCCTAGCCGCGATTCGCACCGAGCGATACGCCGTAGATGCGCTCCGCCATGCCGGTGAGGTGCCCCAGCAGAGGCGCTGCGCTCAAGGACTTTCCGGTGGCCCGTTCGACCAAGGCATGGGTGGAATAAAGGCGGCCGTGATCGTGGATGTTGCTCCGCAGCCAACCCAAGAGTGGTGCGAATTCCCCCTTGGCAAATTGCCCCTCCAGATCCCCCAACTCCGCACGCGCGGCCTCGAACAGCTGCGCGCAGATGAGGTTGCCCAAGGTGTAAGTCGGGAAATATCCAAAGGCACCCATGGCCCAGTGAATATCCTGCAGCACGCCCTCCGCAACCGACGGTGGACGAATCCCGAGTAGATCCTGATAGGTCTGGCTCCAAAGTTCCGGCAAGTCGTCGACGCCTACGGAACCGTTGAACAACTGACGCTCGATGTTGTAACGCGCAGCGACATGGAGGTTGTAAGTCGCTTCATCCGCTTCGACTCGGATCAAGCTCGGCTTGCAGGTGTTCAAGGCACGCTGCATGGTGGCGGGATCAAGCCCAGCCTTACCCGGGAAGGCTTCGACGAAATGCGGCATCGCCCAATGCCAGAAGGCTTCGGAACGTCCGACCATGTTTTCCCATAGCCGCGACTGCGATTCGTGCATGCCCAAGCCAGTCGCATGGCCAAGTGGCGTACGCGCATCCGGACCGATGCCCTGCTCGTACAGACCATGCCCGGCTTCATGCATCACGCCATAAAGCGCGGGACGAATATCATCCTCCTGATAACGCCAAGTGATGCGCACATCACCATTGCCGAAGGTGGTGCAGAAAGGATGCGTGGTCTTATCCAGACGCCCACCCTCGAAGTCGTATCCCATTTTCGCAGCGACCATCTTGGTGAAGGCCTCTTGTTGCTTGGGATCGAAGTGTCCTTGCGCCGGACTCTCGTCGACCACCACACCGCTTTCGGCGACGGCCGCCATCATCGGCGCCAACACCGCACCCAACTCATCGAACATCGGCGTGAGTTGCGCCTCGGTGGTGCCAGGCTCATACAGATCCAGCATGGCATCGTAGGGGTTGCCGTCGGGCGCGAGGACGGCAGCCTTTTCCCGATTCAGATGCAAGGTCTCCGCCAAGGCATCGCGGAAGATGGGAAAATCGCTGGCTGCGCGAGCCTTCTGCCACGCCATCAAACCATTGCTTTCCGCCTCGGCCAAGGCCTTTGCCAGGTCTGCAGGAATCTTGCGTTCCCGCTCCGTCTGACGTTTGGCTTCGGCCACCTGCGCCGCGAGCTCACTGCCCTCTTCAGCGACGCCCGCCGCAGCTTCGATGGCATCGGCCATCTCTTGGGAGACCATCTTGGCGTGCCGGATCTCGGTCAGCGTGGCCAGGATCTTGCCACGCATCGCGCCACCGGAAGGAGGCATGTACGTCTCCTGGTCCCACTGAAGGATGGCGGAACCGTAACCGAGATCCGCCAGGATCCCCCACAGTTCCAGGAATCGCTGTTGCGGATTCGAGGTCATCTATTCGTTTGCTGGTTCGCCTTCGCTCTTGGGCTTCACCGGAACGATACGGAAGTAATCGATGCCGATGGCCTTACCGTCGAGACTACGTAAGGCCAGCGAATGGTCGTTGCGAGCCATCATACGCATGGTGGTGATCTCCATTTCACCTCCAGGAGTCAAACCTTCGCCGGCGCCGTCGACGATTTCGCCGATGACGCGGCCGTCGACCAGAACCTCGAACTGGCCGTAGCCTTCGCCCTTGGCGAACTGCGCGTGAATGGTGTATTTACCGGACTCATGCAGCGCGAACGGGAAAGCGACCAGGTCGGAAGCCTTGGTCGGCTGGAAGTGCGCGAACTGCAGGCGGCTCCACCGCACCGCAGGATCGATCACCGTCTTCACCTCGTAGGTGCAGCCTTCGGAGAGACTCACACCCGGAGCTGCCTCGGCCTCCATGGCATCCTCGACCAACAGGAACTTGGCTTCCGGCAAGGGTGCAGGAATCCGTTGCTCATAGGGGTACAAGGTCTGCATGGAGTGCTGGGTGCCTTCCGGTGCGTAGAACCAAGCCAGGGCCGAGTAGTCGGTGGGGCCATCGGCCTCCGGGAACACGATGCCAGGATGGAACTCCAATCCCTCTGCACCACTCGGTGCATCCAATGCGAAGGTACGGATCATGCCGTTGCGGCCATAGCCCAAGGGACCATCCCGTCGCGTGACATGCTGGAAAGCACCAGGAGTTTGGGCGGTCCAGTAATCCGCGAAACGGAAGGCGCCGGTGTGCCCCATCGGCTGCAGACTTGGGGAAGTCGTTTCGAAGGTGTAACCCGCAAGATGCGCAGGTCCATCGACCTTCAGCGTGGCGGCTTGGGGCTTACCCACTTCCCGTGCACGCTTCCAACCAGCATGCAGTCGCATCGGCGGCATCTCACTATCGATGTGATAGAGGTCTAGGCCGGCGCGTACGCCGAACCGCGCAGCTTTCTCGAATTCACTGGAGACCACGATGCGAATGCCATCCTCAAAAGGAATCGGCAGGCGTAAGCGGAAGGTATTGGTCTGCGCATCGAAACCGATGAGATAACTCTGGAAGGGATTGGCACCATGAGCCGAGCCGAAGAAATCCCCGAGGGGCACGCGGAACATCGTCTCACCTTCGACCAGAGGTTCCTTTGTATGGTGCTCCAAACGCAACTCCAAGCCTCGCAACATCTCGGCCACAGGAGCCGGAGCTTCCTTATGGATGAAAGTGATCTCCATCCACCGGACCATGCCCTTGCCACCAATGTGCCAGGAGTAATCACCAGAGGTTCCTGGCTGACCATGCAGCTCCTTCTTGCGTGCCGCCCCCACCTTGAAGGGATCCGGCACCGCGAGTGACTTCGGGTTCTCACCCTCACGCACGATGCGCGCCACTTCCTTGATGACGTCGAGGGAGTCCGTCAGGAGTTGTTCACTCACGGAGTCAATGCGCACTCCTTTACCGAAGCGGCGGACGTCGAGCTGTACGGCGAGTCCGAAATCGGCCGGTGCCTCAAACTCCACCTCCATGGAGTTGGCAAAAGGGAGTGGCAGGTGCACATCCCAACCGAGGCCCAAGGGCACCGACATGGGGTAAGGCAGGTATTCCGGGACACCGCTCTTGGCGAACTCCTGCAGGTCCCAGTTCAGGGTCGGCGTGGTGGCGCCATCCACATAAAAACGCACCTTGCCCATCTGGCTGGAAATCCACAGATGGCTGATGGCACCGGCATCCGTCAGGGAGACGCGCTGGATTTGCCCAGGCTCCAGCACCAAATCCGTAGTTTCGACCTTCTCGCCTTCCCGCGGCGCAAACAGCATCCAGCGGTAATCATGCATCCGCTCCAGCATGGTGCTGTAGCTCAGGTCATCGGGGTCTCCCATTGCGGAAACCGTGGGCAGAGCTGGCTGCTCAGGATTGGCGGCTTCAGGCTGCTGTTCCTGGAAGATCGGTAACAGCAGACCCGCGTAGACAAGGATGGACCCGGACATACCGGAATTCTACCGTATGTCCGGGCCCTAGAGGGGAGAAAGAAATTCCCCTACTTGCGCTTTCCGGCCTTCTTGCGCGTGGCCTTCTTGGCGACTTTCTTGCGCGTAGCCTTCTTGGCAGTGGTTTTCTTCGCAGCTTTCTTAGCGGCCAATTTCGCCTTGGTCGAACCCGGCTTACGCCCTGGCTTATTGCGCCCCTTCTCCAGGCCGACGGCGGAAAGGCGCCGCTTCAGGGCTGCCGAGCTCAGGTTCGAGATCTCCTCGAGGCCTGCCTGTTGCTTGGCGCGAGGACGGGTGCGCCCTTGCTCCCAAAGCCAAACGGTGTTGAGACCGACGCCAAGCAACTTGGCCAACGATCCCTGCGAGAGGTTGTGCTTTTTCCGCAGCTCACCGACCGAAGAAGATTCGAAATTGGAAACTGCCACGGCTGCAGCCGAAGCCTTGGCGGTTGCGACCTTGTTCAGTTTGCCGGTCAGAAGGCTGACCTGACGCTTGAGATCACTGATCTCGATCTTCGCGGCTTGCAGGTCCTTCTTTAGGGGGCGGACCAGAGTGTTTACAGCTTTATCCGTTTGCTTACGGATTTCGTCCTTGATGATGGTCGAGAATGTTGCCATGAATGGTTTAGGGACTTAGGGAGGTTATAGCCGAATATTGGCTGGCGACATCATAGTGAATCTTTATCAAGTCAACGGAAGATTCTTTTCATGGTCTTCGATGGAATGACAAAGAGGAAGCGGAATCGTCGTCCGCTTCCTCTTTGTATGGAGCCATCCGGTCTACTGACCTTCGCCCGTTTCGGAAGCCTCTGCAGCCTCCCCTTCTCCACCGGCCGACTCCGGCAACACCACCAAGATGGAGGCGCGCTCAGGCTTCAGGTACTCCGCAGCCAGGGCCGACAAGTCTTCCAAGACGAGTTTCTCGTAGAAGGTATCGATGGTGCGCATATCTTCGAGCGTCTTCGGGTTGGTCTGGGCATCCGAGAGACTGCCGAGCCAGAAACCATTGGTACGCTTGGCATCGCGTAGTTGCGCCAGGATGGGTTGCGCTAGGCGCTCCACCTCTTCGGCATTGACGCCTTCTTCCGCCAAGGTCTGGGCCACACCGCGACAAGCATCGACCAGTTCCTCCACCTTCTCCGGATCACCCGCAGCCTGAATCATCAGGCCTCCGAGTCCAGGGAAGACCTGCGAAGTCTCGGCCTGTGCGCCAGGCGAGTAGGCCGCACCAAGACGCTCCCGCACCTCGAGACGAATGCGATCATTCACGATCTGACCGAGGAAGGAAAGGTTACGACGTGTGCTCGCATCCATGCCATCCGTGGTCGGGAAGATCATGATCAAAGTCGCCTTCTCGTCGGCGGTGTCGATGGTGCGCTCGACGTGCAGTCCGGTCGCGACCTTCACGCCAGCGCGGCGGTCAGCGTATTCCTTGCGTGCACGACGTTCCGGCAAGGCACCGAAGGTCTGGGCAGCAAGTGCGATGGTCTGGTTCACATCCAGGTCACCGACGATGGTGACCTCCATCGGCGCATTCTTCAGATGCGGATCGATCGCAGCCTGCACATGCTCCATCTCGACGGCCTGGAGTTCCTCCAGAGTCGGGAAGTAGGAAAGGCCAAGGAGGCTTGCGCGGATGTTGCCGCTCAGAAGCTGCGGCGCGAAGTCGAACAACATCGGACCGGCTGGAGTGTGCTTGAACTGCTCGAAGATCAAAGGCACCTGAGCGCGGATGACGTTGAGCAGGTCTGGGCGATAACCCGGGTGATCCAGGAAGGCGCAAGTCAGCTCGAACTGCAGCAGCAGGTCTTCCGGCGTGGTGCCACCGCTGAAGGTGAAGTGGTCGTCGGCCACGCCCATGGAGACGCCAGCCTGCTTACCCGCGGTAAGACGACGCAGTTCATCGGAATCGTGCTCAGCCAAGCCACCTCCGGTGTAGACACCGAAGCCAGCGAAGGAAGCGGCAATCATGCCATCCTTCTCGATCGCGAGGTTGCCCTCACCGACACGCGCATCGACCAGAATCTGCTGTTCCTTGAAGTCGGTCTGCTTGATATTCAGCAGGACTCCGTTGGCGAAAGAAACCTGCCAGAACTCGGCGCCATCGACGAACTCTTGGCTGACGACTTCACCGGCGTTGGCCGGATCCGAGGCATAGGCGAAGGGCTTGGTCTCGATAACTTCGCCCTTGGAGATCTTGACCTCGCGGGCTTTCTTGATGGCACCCTTCAGTGCAGCTTCGGCATCTTCAAGATCGATGTTGCCCATGGCAGTGATGCCAGGGGTGCCATCGCGCCAGTTCTCGCGCAGGGCCTTCAGGCAATCCTCGACCGTAAGGGCTTCCAGAGCTGGCTTGAAGATCTCGCGATCATAGGCCGCAGAAGTCGGCACCACGCCGGACTCCGCCTCGAGCAACAGGGCTTCCCGCAGACCGGCACTGTGCGCCGTAGCCTCACGCTCTACAGCCTCATCCAGGCCGCGCAGCATGTCGGCGCGGATCTCGTCGAGCTCGGCCTGCTGGAAGCCGTAGTTCAAGGCAATCCGCAGTTCGACGTAAGCCTCGATCATCGCGGCTTCCCACTTATCAGGGCTGGCGTTGATGCTCAGATCCCCTCCTTCGAAGACTTCGAGGCCACCGGCATCACTGACGCCAGCGGAAAGGTAGGAAGTCTCGGGCTTCTTCACGGCCTCCGCGAAGCGCAGGCTCAACATCGCATGTGCGACATTGCGTGCCAGGCTAGCCTGACGCTTGGCGACCGTATCCGGACGATCTACGTATGGCTTCAGGTTGGTCACGCTGATCTGCACCGAAGGCAACTCCGGCTCGTACAGCGAGAACACCAGTTCCTGCATGTTCGGCTTGCCCAGATCCGGCTCCATCTCGACCGGGGTGCCCGGGCCGGTGAAGTTTCCGAAGTACTCTTCGATCAGATCAGTCGGATCGAAATCGCGCAAATCACCGACGATGACCAAGGTCATGTTCTCCGGGCGATACCAACGCTTGTAGAAAGCGCGGACCGACTCACCGGTGAAGTTATCGCGCACCGGCTTGGTGCCGATCGGCAGACGCGTTGCGAAGCGCGTGCCTGCGTACTGCTTCTCGAGCAGCTTGACGAAGGTGCGGAAACCAGCGGAATCGCGCTCGCGCTGCTCTCCATCGATCACGCCCTTCTCGGCTTCGACTTCCTCATCGGCGATGATCATGGCACCAGCGAAATCGCGCAACACCTGCATGCCATCGCGAACGCTATCCTCATCGCGGGTCGGCAGGTCGAGCTTATAGACGGTCTCCGAGAACGCCGTGTGGGCGTTGGTATCGGCGCCGAAGCTCATGCCACGATCCTGGAACCACTCGATCAGAGTGCCGGCCTCGAAGTTCTCGGTGCCGTTGAATCCCATGTGCTCGAGGAAGTGGGCCATGCCCAACTCGGTCTCGGTCTCACCGAAGGAACCGGCATCGACATGCAGACGCAGGTAGACACGCTCGTTCGGCTCGGGATTGTTGGCCCAGGCATAACGCAAACCCGTCGGCAAGGAGCCGTAATGGATGCGAGGATCGACCTGGAGATCGGAGGATTCGTGCGCCCAAGGACGGACCGTGTTCGCCGGGAAGGTGGCGTTGGCGGGTTCTTGGGTCGGTGCGAGGTTCGTCAGGGCGTTGGCGAGCTCCTCTTCCTGTGCCGTTGCGACGCCTGTGGAGGCCGTCAGGGCGAGTAGGAAGGGAAGAACACGGGCCCGAGCGAGCAATGAGGGACTGGAAGCTTCCATGACCCCGCATGATACGCGGAATCCCCCCATCCTGTTGGCTTCAAAACCGGGGCTATCTAGCCCCGGAATCGGTTTATTGCTTGGCGTCGAGGCGACCGCGGCCGCTGCGCTTGGCGTTATAGAGGGCCTCATCGGCGCTGGCGACCAGGGCATCGAAGTTCTTGGCTTCGACATCCGGGTAGATCACCAGACCGGCGCTGACGCCTGGCATCGGGTCCATGGGTGGCAGAACCTCCCGCAGATGCAGCTCAACCGCATCTCGCAGACGTTGTGTCAGGACGAAGGCACCTGCCCCATCGGTGTGCGACATCAACAGGGCGAATTCATCACCACCAATCCGCGCCACCATGTCCGACTGACGCGTGGCGGTCTGGAGGTAACTCGCGAACACCTGCAACAAGCGGTCTCCAGCGGGGTGCCCCAGCTGGTCATTGACGTTCTTGAAGTGATCGAGATCGAACAAGGCAAGGCTCAACGGGAATCCATAACGCGTGGCGCGATCGAATTCCTGATTACCGAAACGCTCGAAGGCGCGACGGTTGAGCACTCCCGTCAAGGAATCGCGCAGCGCAATCTCCTCGATCCGACGCCACACCTCATCCGAAGAACCCACCACCTGATTCCGGTCCATCGCTCGACGCAACTTGTCCGCCAGGTCGGTCACCGAAATCGAAGCACAGGAAATCACCGGCATGTCCGGCGCTGCTTCGGTGACGGCCAAGGACCATTCCACACTCTTCTCGGTACCGAGGTGTCGGTCCAACAGGACCGCATCGATCTCGCCCGAGACGGATGCACGGACCAGATCCTCCACCCCGCGTGCCGCGCGGAAGACGCAACGGATGCCTTCACTGCGCAGGCAATCCAGGAGATGTGCGGCGCGCGTGGGAGTACTGCCCGCGACCAACACCCGCACCAAACTGATGCCTTCCTCCCCGACCGCATGCCCCGTTTCAGGCAGACGCAAGTTCATGTTGCCGAACATGTCGACGAAGTGACGGGAAGCCTTCTGCACCGAGCGGAAAGGGCGCTGCAGGTCTTCCGGCAGACGCTCGATCTCTTCCAGAGGCAGCTCCGCATTCCAACGCAAAGCGCCAAGCGGATACTCCAGGTCACTCAAGGTAGTGCCGAGCAGGTCCAGCACCAGGTTGGCGCGGTTACTTTCCTCGCGCTTCTCGAGGTCGTTGTAGAGATCGGTGACATCGTGCAACTGCACTACCACCAAATCCTCGCCCCGGGCTTCGCCGCGGTGTGGGTGCAGTTCCAGCCGCGCCTTGCGCACCGCGCCATCCCGCGTGCGGATTTCCAGAATGCGCGACCAGTGACGCCCGCGATGAAGCGCCACCCATAGGTCTTGGACGCCAGCATCCCCTTCGGCATGTTCATGCAGAAGGACCCGCAGATTCACCTGCGCCTGACGATCCTCAGGGAAATCGAACCAGGAACTGGCGGCACGGTTGTAGTGACGCAGTTGTCCATCCGGTTCGGCCACCAGGATGGGGTCGGACAGGGAGTCGAGACCGGCCCACGGAAAACCCGCAGCCGATCCCTCCTTGGAGGAGGGCGAAATCATCAGTCTGAAACGTTTGCGCTACCGCTGGGGCGGCACTCAGGAAGTGTGACCATTCGCGAACGGTTCATGGCTCATGAAATCCGTGCAATGGGACATAAAAGTATGCGACTTTCGTGTCACGAAGTCGCCGTCGGTTTGGAAGTCTTGGCCCACAGGCATATCTTCGTCCATGAACTCACCCGTCTTGAGTGTGGTCTTCGGCACGAAGTTTGCGGCCAAAGGACTCGGCACCGGGAAAGAGACTTTGCGACCTTCTACAGGGAGGTGGCCGGAAATCTCGCGCAGGTCCTGTGCGTCGAGGGAGCTGCGTTCGAAGGAAGCCAACTCAATCTGCACGGATTGAGCACGCAAATCGGCACCCTGGAACCATTCCAGGGCCGGCCAAATTTCTTCGACTTCTTGACGGATTGTCATGGGGGTTTTCATGCGCGGTTGCGATGGAATGGTCGGGCTGCGAGGAAGGCGCGAGCCAGAGAGGCGGGGATGTTACCCTGTCGGCACCATGTGGAGGAAGTGCCCCGCCGTCCTGATCCTTATTGCCGCGATGCCGGCTTGTGCCACAATCAGCCAGTCCCCCGGTCTGGCTCAATTCGATCACGAACTTTTCTACGGGATCGACGACAACCCGGTGGAACTTTCGGTGCCCTTGAGCGGTGGCCTCTACTCCAGTGGTTCCGTCGACAAGCGATTGCACCCTCGCCTCGCCGAGGCCTGGGAAACTGGCGAAGAACCTTCCTATCCTTTGATCGGACGTCAGCCGGCGCTGTGGTTGCGCGAACTCAGCGTCACCCCGATGCTCGGCAGTGGCGGCAAGGTCAAGCTTGAGACCAAGGCACTGTTCCCCTACCCCGTACGGGTCACCTTGTTGGCCATGGAAGATGGGCGCCCCGCGACCCTCAGCCAGACCAACTCCGATGCCTGGAGCACAGGTATCCACTTCGCCTCCATGGCGGTGGATTATCAGGCCTTCGCGGGTACGGTGATCATCGTCCGCGTCGAAGGCGCGCACCAGGCGACCGAAACGATGGTCGAGCTGGTTCCTGGAAGCTAACGCGTCTTAGCGTTACCGCGCCTCGAGGAACAGGAGTTCCGTCCGCGGGTCGAGCTTCCAGTCGCTCGTATCTTCGCCTAATGGCAGCGTGGTCACGCGCTCGGTGATGGCGAAGGTCTTCTCCTGCGGAAGGCCATCACTATCGGACCAGGACACGCGCAGTTTGAAGCGGAAAGGATCAGCTTCCTGCAACTGGGTCAGCACCAGGGCACCCTTTTCATCCCGCACCTGAAGTTGCGGGGCGCCGGCACGGTCAAGCCATTGTGTGAAAAACCAATCGAGGTCTTCGCCAGTGACCTTTTCCATCGAGACCTGCAGCGCCTTACTGTCGACGGCCTGGCCATAGAAGTCGAGGTAGTAGACCTTCACTCCAGCGAAGAAAGCTTCGTCGCCGACTTCCTGGCGCAGCATGTGCAGCACCCAAGCACCCTTCGAATAGGTGTTGGCAGACACCCGACTGAAGAAGTCGTCGGATTTGCGATAGTTCATCCAGCGGATGGGAGTCTCGCGCGCCTTCTTGGAACGCGCCCAACCGGAACGGGCACGACCCATCTGCTCGGCCAAAGCTGGGCCGCCGCTCTTCTCGTAGAGCCAAGGTCCGAAGTAACTGGCGAAGCCTTCGGATAACCAGGCGTCTTCCCATTGGGCATAGCCGACGGCATCCCCGAACCACATATGCGCGAACTCATGCGCCAAGGTGCCGACCCCACCGCCGGGGTAGCGAAACAGTTCCTGCGCCAACCAGACATTGCCGGGATACTCCATGCCCCCCCAACGCGTGGGGATCTGCACGGTGGTGTACTTGGCATAGGCGTAGGGGCCGAAGGTGGATTCCATGATCTCCATCCATTCGGTGTGGTGCACCAGCGAGGCGGTTGCGAGCTCAAGATCCTGTGGGAAGACGTAATGCGCCTGCAGGCGCGGGTCGCCGTCTTCCGGAACACGCAGGAAGGGGCCCGCCGCGAAGGCGTAGAGGCTGGGCGGGATATCCTGCTTGGTCAGGCCATGGAAGGTCTTGCCGGGTGCCGCGCCCTCGGGATGCTCCACGCGCTGCCACTCTCCCGCCCCCACAGCATCCCACCCCGGCGGTACCGACAAGGTGGTTTCGAACTGGGCGCGATCGGCATTGGCGTCTTCGCACGGCAACCAACCGCGGGCGCGCGAAGTGAAGTGGTCGGTGAACAGGAAGGTTGCCCCGTAGGTATTGCGTTCGCGGTAGAGGCCGTCGGCAGGTTCGCCAGTGAAGTGCAGGCGGAATTGCACCTCGGCGCCGGCGTCGACGGGAGCGGGCAAGAGAACCTCGATGCTGTGCTCATGGCGCACCACTTCCAGGGTTCCACTCGCATCCTCGAAGCGTAGTTTCCAATCCTTATCGGCGGTCGCATCCAAGCGGATGCGGTCGAGGGGTTCGAGGGCCTCGAACAGGTAATCCACCGAACCGCTGTAGCCGCCATCGGACAAGACCTGCAATGCGATGCTGTAGCGCACCGCATCTTGCGCGGGATAACCGCGGTACACCGGGGTATCGAGGAACACCGGCGCCGCCTCGGGCGCACCTTCCTGCACCGGTTCTTGGCAAGCAAGAAGAAGCAGGGAGGTTAGAAGGATCATGAAAAGGCTCCGGTGCAGCAAAAACTCAGCAGGCGACGGAATCGCTGACGGCGCGCAGCTTGACGTCGGCCTCGATGAAGGCCTGGCAAGCCAAGCGCACTTCCGGCGGGCACTTGAAGCATTCCAAGATTCCTTGCTCCAACATGCCGGGCTCGGCCAGGGCGCCTTCCAGCACTTCCACTTGGCAAACTCCACAGCGGCCCGATTGGCAACCGAATGGAATGGGCAGATTGGCATCGTAGGCTAGGTCCATCAGGGAACCTTCGCCTTGGACGGAAATCTCTCCATCCTTGGTGCTCATGCGAACTTCAGACATTCTCGGGATTGGTCTTTGGAGTTTCGGGGTCTGGGGCAACCAGACGCTCCACAGGTTTGCCACCGACCAGGTGGGATTCGACGATCTCTTCCACATCTTCCAAGCCAAAGCCGGCGTACCAGACATTATCAGGCATCACCACGGCATGCGGACCGCCGCTGCAGACGCCTAGGCACTTCGAAGTGGTGGCTCGGTACTGCTTGTTGAGGCCGCGCTCCTTGAGGCACCGACGGATCGCCTTGCCGATGGTTTCGGCATCATGATCCGAGCCGCAGGATTCCTTGCCCCCGGGAGGGCGCTCGTTGCCACAAACGAGGAGCAGTTTTTCGGGTCTTGGCATGTCAGTCTTGGCCTTCAGAGGCGGTCTCGGAAGACGCCTGGAGGACATCAGCGTAACGTTTTTGCGCAGCCAAAATCTGGTCTCGGTAAGCCCAAGGTGTGGGGCTTTTGCCCTGCAGTTCGGCGAAGTAGGCCTCCTGCCCTCCTGCCGCCTCCATCTGACGTCGGACGCGAGTCGGACCGAGTCGGTAGGACAGGATCGCCAGGTCTAGATCCCCATCCCAACGCCGACGCATCTTGGCGAGGTAGGTCGCTCCCATGCGCAGGTTGTCGATTGGGGAATAGGGTGGACCTTGGATATCCATTTCTCCAGCCAACTCCGCTGCGGTCGCGGGCATCAACTGGCACAAACCCATGGCGTCGACGCTGGAGACAGCATCGGCTTGGCCACGGGATTCGGCGAATACGAGCCCGGCCAAGAGTGCTGGGTCGATGCCGGCTTCTGCAGCAGCCGTTTGTATTTCGGGCATCCAATCGAGAACGCGCTTGTCCTCGTCGGGCCACAACAACCAACCCACCAGCACCATGACGGCACCACTAAGCACAAGGAAGCCACCGAAGCGGCGTCGGTTCTGTTCGGTCATGACTACTGTGCCAACCACTCACGCCACGGTGCGACGCGACGCTCGACTTCATGGCGGGGAGTGCGTCCGAGCACTACGGGAGCATCGACGCCGGTAAGCGCGTGCAGGAAGTAGCAAGCCAAGGGACGCAGGTAGGTCGGACCACGGTCGAGCATGTCCAACAACACGGTGACCGATTGTTGAGCCGGCACCTTGGTCGGATCCTCGAAGCCACCCTCCAAGGTGAAACCGGAATCGCGTGCCGACTGACGCAACCATGCGGCCGGACCTGCAGCCTGGTTGTCGGTCCACCAAGCACGGTAAGTTCCCGCTGGATCCGGAGTGCTGCGGAAGTCGACGCCCAAAGTGGAGGCCAAAGCCTCGAGCAGTTCGGGGTTGCGTGGATCGCTTGGCAACAGGTTCATCAAGCTCAAGGCTGCAGAGGGGTCCCCCATCAGGCCATCGAGCAAGGCCGCACGCGCAGCCATCTGCTGATCTTGATGCAGCAGGAAAGGTCGCAGGGCGGAGCGCGTCGCACCGGCACCACGCATCATCAGGGCGCGCAGATAACTGCTTTCCAGTGCACCACCCGCGAAAGCCGGGAACAGCGAACCAAGCAACTCCTGGGCTTCCATGCCCGGGATCGCGGCCACCGCATTCAGCGCCGAAACGCGCACGCCGACATCCTCATCAAGGCAGGCTTGCTGCAGCACCGTCAACACTTCCGGATCGCCCATCTGGCCCAGGGACCAAAGGCTTTCCCGACGCAGCTCGGGAGAGAGCCCCGCCGAAGTGAAGCGCAGGATGGCACCCTTGGCGCTGGCATCGCCGATCTCGCCGAGACCACGAATCGCCTGACGCACCACCAAAGGATGAATGTCATCCAAGGCCGTGACCAAAGGTGTGATTCCAGGCTTGCCCACACTGCCCAAGGCACGAACACCGGCAAGGCGCACGGCAGTGCGGTCATCCTGCAGCACCGAAGTCACATCCGGAACCGAGAAGGCGCGCATGGCCTGCAACAACAAGTCGGAACGTTGCGGCTCCGGGAGTGGATGCAGGCGGTCGAGGGTGGGGTGCAGCATCGGCTGCGTTGGATTGGTCAGGGCGAGGGCCAGCAGACGTGCGGCGAAGGCGTCGTCTTGGGCATGACTCGGCAGCACCAACAGGAACTCGCGGCCAAGACTATCGCTCCAATGCGCGGGCAGGTTCTCGAGACTCTCAAGCTCGGTGACCCAGTTGCGCAGGATGGTGGCATCGAGGCTGGAGATGCGTCCGTTGGAGAGAGAAGTGAGTGCGGCCGTGCGCTCTTCTCCCTGCATCGAGGCGCCGTCGAAAGTGGCGAGGCGGTCGGCGAGGAAACGACGTCCCTCTGCATCATTCGAAGCCAAGGCTTGCCAGGAAGACTGACGGTACAGCGCATCCAAACCATCGGCGAGGCGACCGACCCATGGACTACCGGCACTGCCACGGAAGATCAGACGCTTACGACGATCTCCAACTGCGATATCCAAGGTTAGGGTACGGGGTGCGTCGGCCAAACCCAGGGTGCCAGGCAGGAGACCGGCATCGAGGACGTTGGCGTCTTTCAGGAGCTGCAGGACCGCGACCTGATCATGCGGGCCGATCAGACGATCCCCCATTTGGGAGACCGCTGGCCCCGCCAACACCATCTCGGTGTTTTCGCCACGCATCCACGTCACGCGGATGCTGGAATGATCTTCCTCGGACACGCGGATGTGACCGCGCACCATGTGAAAACCCGTGCGGTTGGCATCCAACCAAGTGATCCAAGCCGAACCGGCCTGCTCGGGGAACTGCTCTCCCGTGATCCGACGCAAACTTGCTTCCGCAACAGGTGCGAAACGGGCGTACTGCGGATAGAACACCACACCACCGACGGCGCGCACCAGCGAGAAGGGCAAGGTCTGGTCCAGTGCACCCACTTCACCGGTCAAGGCATCACGGAATACACATTCCGCGAGTGCAGCAGCGGCGGTTCCACTGATGAAGGGATCCTCATGCTCCAACTGCGTGCGCAGACGCGGCTGCATGTTCTCCGTGAACAGGAGCTCCATCGCCTTATCCTGCAGATGCAACAACGCGAAGGCGAGATAAGCAGCTTCCACATCCTGTTCCGCCTCGAGGAACTGCGTGCGCAGATACTCCAGATCCGCAGCTTCCCCTTCACCGGCCAAAGCCAGCACCGAGACCATGGCGATCTCGACGGAGTCCGCCGTCAAGGCATCACGTAGGCCCAAACGGGCATCTGGGGTATCGCGATAAGCCGACAGCAGACGTGCCGCGCGCAAACGCAAATCCTTGTCGCGGCCGTATTTCAGGAACTGCAAAAAGGTCGGCAGGAAATCCGGGTTGGGGCTCGCGTTCAGACGCGATTCAAAAACACCACGGACCGGGTTGCGCGGGTGATCCAAACCCTTGGCAGCGCGCGCCGGCAGCTGACCGGAGCCTAAACGCAAAGCCGTCTCAAGGCAGATGCCGACTGCCTGCACATCGTTCACCATCGAAGCAGCATTGACCAAGGTGATCGCATCTTCTGGCTCACCGACCCATTCCAGGATCTCGGCAGCCAGCTTCACGGATGGCGCATACGGCGACTCCAATGCGCGCAAAGCCGTTGCATGTGAACCCAGCCCCATGCCGCGCAACTCCTCCAAGTACTTCTTGCGCACGGCGGGCCGGTTGTCTTGGGCCTGCTCGAAACGCACGAACAACTCCGCAGCCTGGCCCTGAGCCTCGGCCCAAAACGCTGGCGGCGCAGCCGCTTCGGCGGCCGATTCTTCCTCGGCCTGAGCCTCGGCGGCGGCTTGCTCCTTCTCCTTGGCCGACTCCTTGGCCGGCTCAGGCTTCGGTGGCAACTGCAGCCCCCCCCTTTGGGCGCTCAAGGGCGCGCAGAACAGGAGGACCAGAAGGACAGTGGACAGGAGACGTTGCAGCATCAGAGGACCCGGGGGAATCGGGCGAAAAGGCGGACCATTCTACTCCTGGTCTTCCAACCAGTTTCGCAACTCTTTGCGCCGCAGTAATTGGACCAAATCATCGTCTTCCAGGGGGTCAAAGGCCGAAAAACCACTCGCCCCATGCTGACGGGTTCCCAGAAGGGTCCCTGGCCCCCTTTCCCGCAGGTCTAAGGCGGCCACGGTGAAGCCATCCGCGCAGGTCTCGAGGGCTTTGAGGCGCTCCATGGAATCCGGATTTCCGACCAAAATCCGGCAATGTCCGGCGGGGCTGTTAGCGCCACGGGCCAATCGGCCCCGCAACTGGTGCAGCGAAGCCAGCCCGAGGCGCTCTGCACCGAGCAGCAGCATGTGCTCGATCCCAGGGACATCGATGCCCACCTCCACCACCGTGGTGCCACAGAGCACCTGAATCTCGCCGCGCTGAAACTGCGCCACCTTGGCCTCCACTTCCGCCCCCGGCAAGCGCCCATGGACGACGGCACCGCGCAAGCCAGCCCACGGTCCCTGAAAAAGTCGTTGGGTCCAAACGGCCAAGCCCTCCTCTCCATCAATCCGCGGCACCACCACGAAGCAGCGCTCCCCTCGTTCCAATGCGGGACGCAAGCGCTTGGCTTCCTCCAACCACGCTTCCTGCGGCAAGACCTGCGTAGTGATCGCGGCCCCAGCCCCGGCCCGTGCGCGTAAGACGCAGGGCTCCAAAGCACCGTATTGCGCCCAAGCCATGGTCCGGGGAATCGGCGTTGCGGTCATGGTGAGTACATGGGGCGATGCGCCTTTGGCCAACAGCGCGGCTTTCTGCTTCACGCCAAAACGATGTTGTTCATCGAAGATGACCAGACGCAAATCCTGAAAGCGCACATCCTTCTGGAACAAAGCATGCGTGCCGATGGCGATACCCGCTGCTCCGGTGCGTAAAGCCAACAGGCTTCCCTTCCGCTCCGACGCCGCATCATCCCCCAACAATCCCACCACCTGCAGACGACTTCCCTTCAGCCAGGCACGGAAAGTCTTGATGTGTTGCCGCGCCAGCAGTTCCGTCGGCGCCATGATTGCGATTTGGCCACCATCGGCTACCACTGCCAAGGCCAAGGCAAAAGCAACTGCCGTCTTGCCACTGCCCACTTCGCCGTGCAGCAAGCGTCGCAAGGGTTTGCCCGACGCCAGGTCGGCACGGAAGGTCTGCAGCACTTCTTCCTGTTCTTCATTCAGGGCAAAGGGAATGCGCGCGAAGATGCGCTGCCACAGATCCTCACGATCCAAAAAGGGCTTCACCACCTCGGTCGGACGGGCACGGCGGCGTCGGACTTCGAGGCTCAACATTTCTCCAAGCGCCAGGCGCCGACGTGCGGCCTGCACTTCCTCCACGGCGGGTGGCCAATGCAGGATGGTCAGGGCGTCGGCCAAGGCGGGGACGCCGGCGAGTTTCCGAATCTTGGCAGGCAGTGGATCCTCCATCGCCTCCATCCAAGGTGCGGCGGCCGTCATCGCACGCCCAATGGCACCGCGTGGCAGCCCTTCCGGTTCGGGGTAAATCGCGCGCAAGCCTTCTTCTTCCGCATCCTCAGGGACACTGCGCGGAGCTAACAACTGGGTCCCGCGCCCAAGCGACACCTTGCCTTCCAGGAACAACTCCTTGCCCTCTTCGAATTGCTTGCGACGATACGCCTGATTGAAGAAAAGAGCCTTTGCTTTTCCCTCGCCATGGACCAAGTGCACCTGCAGCACCGAGCGCCGCCCGCGGCCGAAAATCGAACTGCCGCGAACCGTGGCGCGGACCCGCACGGTTGCCCCCTCATGTTGGGCCAAATCAAGCAAGGCAACTTCCTCGGGGATGCCTTCATAACGCCTTGGCATGACACGCAATAGCTGCGCGATGGTGTGCACCCCGAGGACAGTTTGAAACGCCAATGCCCGCTTCGGACCGATCCCTTGCAGGGCGGTCAACGGTTCCTGAGGATCCAGGTTGGGCGCGACCTCGGTGGTCATGGTCCTACTCTACTAAAACGGTTTCCCCCCTTCTCGACCCGCTTTTTGCTCCCGATTCTTTTTTTCGAATTCCCCAGGAAAGCTGTTACCCCGAAATCCAGGTGCCGTAAATAAGGCGTCGGTTGACCATTCGGGGGGATGGACCCGACACCCTCGGCTTCGGCCGTCGGTAGGAGCGCCCGATCCGGGGGGATCGCGGCGCTCTTTCTTTTTACCCGAGAGCTTTGGCCACTGCCCGCCGCCGCGGTAGAAAAGCAGGGTGCAAGACTTCACTCGCTACGGTCCTTGGTGCCTGATCACCGGCGCCTCCGCTGGCCTCGGAAGCTGCTACGCGCGCCAACTTGCCGCCAAACATCTGCACCTGGTGTTGGTGGCGCGTCGCGGAGACCGGCTCGAAGCCTTGGCCGAGGAACTGCGGCGTGATTTCGGCATCGAAGTGCGCTGTCTGGCCTTGGACCTATTGGCGCCGGATGCCTTGGGCCAATTACAGGAAGAGACCGCCGACTTGGAGATTGGGTTGGTCGTCAACAATGCCGGCTTCGGCTTCAAGGGCAACTTCCTCGACGCGGATCCCAACAAGATGCAAGCCATGGTGCGACTCAATTGTGAAGTCCCCACTTTGCTCAGCCATGCCTATCTCCCGAGCATGGCCAAGCGTGGCAAAGGTGGCATGATCATGCTCGCGAGCGCGGCTGGATTTCAGCCCACTCCCTATATGTCGGTCTATGGCGCCACCAAAGGATTTGATCTCCTGCTCGGGGAAGCCTTGGCGGTGGAGATGCGGCCGCATGGCGTCGACATCCTTACGGTCAACCCTGGCACCACGGATACCGAGTTTCATGCCGTCTCTGGCGGTGTCGCGACGTTCGGCACAATGGCCACGCCGGAAGATGTGGTGGCGCAGAGTCTGCGGTTATTGGGCAACCGCATGTCCTTCGTCCATGGATTCCGCAATCGATTCCTGGTGTTCCTGAACCGCTTGGCACCGCGCAGTTTCAGTGCACGCATCAGCGGCAAGCTGATCAAGGGTTACACCACGGAGCCTTAATCGTTTTCCAGCGATCCGCTGAAGCTGACTTCCTTGTTGTCGAAGCGGTTGACGACATCCAGCAGAAGGATGACATCGTTGTAGACCACGCCCTTGCGGGGGTCGATCGTGATCGGAACCTCAGGGGTGTTGAGGTCATAAGAATTCACCAGGCGCACGAGTTCCGGGATGGGGTTTTGGGGATCCTCGATGGCATCCGGGGTGTAATAGATCTTGTTTTGCCCGACTTCGATGCGGATGCGTCGGCCGACATAGGCGCGATCCCCTGGATAGGCATTGCGTAACTCGCCGGGATCCGCCACGAACAACATCAGGTCCAGTTTCTCGATGCAATGGGAACGCCCCCCGCAGCCACGGTCTTTCGGCAAGGATCCATCGAGTGACCCTTCCAAAGTCGCGAACTTCATCACGCCGAGGAATCCCGCCAGGATGACGAAGCTGAGATCAATCATGGGCGTGAAGGCGGCACGTTTCGGAGCATAGGGGTTGCGGGCCATGTCGAAGGATAGAAGATGAAATCGGGCGGTTAACCAGGATTTCGAGCTAACCTAGACTTGGTATGCGGTCGACCCCCATCCTGGCCCTTCTTGCCATCCTCTTGCTGTGCCAGTGCAGCAAGACGGAACGAGCGAATCTTGGATACTTCGAGCTGCAGGTCGTGGATGCCCATGGAGTAAAGCAGAGCGGCGTTGAAGTGCAGCTCTACGATGAATATCGGTGGCCTCATCGGCCGGTTGCCAGTCGTGTGGTGCATAGTGCACCGGATCCCGCAGAATTGGCGCGCACATCCCTGTATCGATACACCACCGATCACGAAGGCAAGGTCAACCTGCCGTTATTGTCTGATGCAACGGCCGTGGTTTGCTCGACCGACACGCACTACGGCGTGGTCTACGCCGGAGATCTGGAGCCGCAAGTCCTGCGCTTGAAGCTTGAGGAAACCCTCCTGGTAGAAGTGGTGCATTTCGATGGCAAGCCAGCGGTTGGAGTCGGCGTCGGCCTTTTTCATGCCGTGCATCCGGATGATGCCCCGCATGCGGATGTCGCGGTGTTCACGGATCAGGATGGCAAGGCGTTGATCCCGCATCTACAAGACTATGTCCCCTTTCGCGAGGTCGTGCCGATGGTGCGCGTGCTTGGGTTCTTCGCGGAACCGATTCAAGCACCGGCTTATTCTGGCGATATCCTGCGCAAAGGCGCCATAAAGCTTCAGCTTCCGGAGTTGGTTCGCGTCGAACTGACCTTGGCGGAGCAAGCCAGGCCTTTGGACCAGCCGCATCCTTGGATCAGCATGCGCGATCCGATCTTCCCCGCGGCCCCCGATTTCAGTTTCATGCCACTTTCGGAAGTCACCGTCTTGCCCCCCATCGAGGTTGGACGACGGGTGGAGTTACGTCTCTATCCAGGGCACCAAGGTCCAGTGCCCAGCGCGATCATGGAGTTCTTGGCCATCCCAGGGCAAGATGGCTGGATGCGCCTGAAACTCGAGGTTGAGGGGAGTCAACCGCGCTTGGCGCAGTAGTCCTGCCCCCAATGTTGCTCAAACCCGCGGTTTTAGGAGTCGTCGAGGTATCGCTTGCGACCCAATTTCCGCGTACGGGTGACGAAAACGCCCCCACCATGGAAGTGGCGTAGGTCGGTCAGCGGCAGACGCGTGCACCAATCCTGCGTCGGGCGGCGGAGGTCGCCATGGCCGGTCCAGTTCGCGAAAGGCACCGCCAAAGGATTCAGCCAACGCATCTTGCCCTGAAACGGTTGCGTATCGACCGTGATCAAATAGCCGCCGGGCCTCAGTAGTTCAAAAGCGCGGGTGAACAGCTGCCTCCAACTCGGCGCGATGGCGAACAGATAGCTACATAGGATGACGTCGGGATGGGCGGTGCCGAGTTGTTTCATCAAGATGCCCTTGAGCGCAGCATGCGGTGGTTCGAGTAGATCACCTTCATGTAGCACCACCTGCTCCAGACCCAACTTGTCGATCCGACGATGCGCGCGTTCCAACATGCCCCAACTCGCATCCCACCCGGCGACGCGACCATGTTCCCCGACCGCTTCCGCCATGCCTGGGAGGTTCAGTCCCGTGCCGCAGCCGATTTCCAGCGCGCGCTCGCCAGGTTGTAACTCCAGGCGTTCGATGGCGTACTGCCGCGGTTTGGCATAGAGCGGTCCACACACCCAGTCATAAACTGGAGCAATGCGGTCGTACCAACGAACCGTACGGTCGAGGGACTCTTCAGCCATCCGTCCCTAAACTGTAGACATGCCGCGCTGCGTCGACCTCCTCGAAAGTCATCCTCGTTTGGCGGGGCTGTTGGCGGCCCACCAAGAAGCCGTGGTCCTTGGGGACCTCGAGACTGCCCGCTCCGCGTTCCATGCCTTCGCCGCGCTGCTGCATGCACACAGCCGTTCGGAGGACGAGATCCTGCTGCCGGCCTTCGCTGCGGCTGGCCTGGAAAGCAATGGCTGCACCGTTTCCCTGCTGGAGAAGGAGCATGCCAAACTGCGCCGTCTCTGCGCCGAAGCGCAGAATCGCATCGATGCCGACGGCGTGGAATTGGATGCCGCCACCCGAGTCGCTTGGATCAAAGCCCTGCACATGCTCGGCGAGGTGCTGGAGCATCATGATGAGCGCGAGCGGGCTGCCTTCAATCCGGCCTTTGATGCTGGGTTGCCGGCGATGCAGGCTGCGGAGCTTGCCGCACGGGCTTCGGCACGGGAGGCGGAGTTGGAAGCGCAGTATTTGCGCGATTGAACCGCTAGGTGGGCGTCTGCGCGTCCAACCAGGCTAGGGCAGCATCGCGGTCGGCGATCTCGCCGTCGAGTTGCAGGTCGAAGGCGGTGCGCATGGTGATGCCGATCTGAGGACCGGCGGACCAGCCGCGGTCGAGCAGGTCGGAGCCGCGCAGGTAGTTCCGCGGGGCTTCATCGCGCACGCCGAGATTGGCGGCGCGTTCGAGCAACCATGCCTCGCTGGGCCATGGATCTTCCAACTCCTGCTGACGTCCGGCGGCGTCGGACCAAGCGACGCGGCAAAGTGCAGGAATGTCGACGCGGGTGGCGAGGCGTCGGATGGCGGCATCCCCGACCTTATCCCGGGCGTGATAAAGCTGCGAGGGACGCAGGTGTTCCTTCACGAGTGCAACCACCGGATCGGCGACGTCGGCCGCACCCGTGATGCGCTCCAGCAAACTTCGAGTAGGCGCTTCTCCTTCGACGTCATGCGCAGCACTGCGCCAACGCCCGCGCTCAAAGGTGGTATGCGTGGCCTTGCCGAGGTCATGGCACAACACGCCCAACATCTCCAACCACGGATCCTCCATCGCATCGCGACGTGCGACCGCGGCATTCAAGCACAGGGCCGTATGCTGCAATACGTCTCCTTCCGGATGCCAAATGGGATCCTGCGGCACACCACGTAAGGCTGCAAGCTCCGGGAAGTAGCGCAAGGCGCCGCATTGCTCCAACGCGAGCAGGGCCATGCCGGGAAAGCGTCCGCCGAGCAACTGACGCCATTCCTTCTCGATCCGTTCGCGTGGCAACTCCTCCAGATCCAAGGTGCGACAAAGCGCTGCCGTTTCAGGATGCACTCGAAAACCGAAGCGCGATACGAAACGTCCGACGCGCAACACGCGCAATGGGTCTTCCGCGAAGGCATCCGAGACATGACGCAATAGGCCGCGTCGCAAATCCGCCAAGCCATTCCATGGATCGATCAAGGTGCCGTCGAGCGGATCCTCGAGCATGGCATTGAGCGTGAAATCCCGGCGCCGGCTGGCGTCTTCCACCGACAAGGCGGGATCGGCATGGATCGCGAAACCCTTATGCCCAGGCCCCGTCTTCGATTCAGTGCGCGGCAAGCTGACCTCAATCTCGCCCGCCGGCGTTGCCACATGCAGGACTGCAAAGCGTTGCCCGACCAAGTGCACCTTGCCGAAGTCCTGCAGGATGGGCTCCAAGGCGTCGGCCGCGAGACCGTAGACCTCGAGGTCGATATCCCGTGCAGCCAAACCCAATTGTCGATCGCGCACCGCACCGCCGACGTAGAACGCACGTCCGCCAGCCGCGCCCAAGGCTTTGGCCATCGCGATTGCCGTTTGCTCCAAATTCATCCCTGTTGCTCCGGCGCCCGACGCATCACGCCCATCGCCGCGCCCAGTCCCAGCGCGAAGATGCCACTGATGCGGCTATTCAACAGGGTCATGTCGGTGATGGCAAAACCCAACACCACAGCACTCAAGGACAAAGCCCATATCGCTGCTGGAGGTGCCACCGCGCGACGTTTCCAAAACCACCGCAGGATGCTCGTAGCCCAAAACAGGAAGGCGGCGACCCCCACGATGCCCATGGTCGCAGCGATGTGCAACAGCACACTATGGGCCGTGTTGTAGCCCTTCTTGTGAAGTTGATACCCCTCCATTTCGCCTTCTTCGAACATCCGTTCGCGTTCGGGGCGATAGTTGCCCACGCCCACTCCAAAGACGGGATGCGCCTGGAACATGCGTCCGGCGGCGATCCACAACACTTCACGAGGATGGACCTTGTCGTCGGAAAGGTCGAGTTCGGCTTGGGTGGCTTGGAAGCGTTCGAGGAATCCCGTGGTCGGCGCCAAGATGGGCAAGGCGACTAGGATCGGCGCCGCAAACAACAGCAGGTTCTTGCGGTGCCCGTGCGACAACAGGAACAAGGCGATCATGCCGAAGCCCACGGCCAAGATGGTCGCGCGGGATTCGTTCATGAGGATGCCATCCAGCATCAGGAAGGAGGCTATCCACAGGACGATGCGCGTCCCCCAACGCTCGGCGCGACTGAAGAACAGCGCGCAAAGCATGTAGCCGGTGGCCATCACCATGGCGAAGGTGAAGATCGACACCGAGCCACTGAAGCGGTCGTCTTCGGCCATCGGAATCCAACCCACGTGCGCCATCACCGAAAGGAAGCCGGCCACACTCGAAGTCATGAGGAATACCACGCCGAGACGCTGCAGTTGGCGCATATCCCGCACGGCATAAGAACCGATGAACAGCAGCAGGAAGGGGTAGTAACTGCGCGCCTCATCGGCGGCTTTGGGGCTGTCGGAAAGGAAATAGCTAAGCAGCAGGGCCGCGGCCCAAACGCCAAAAGCCAACAGCAAGGGGTGCCGTTCCCCGCGCAGGGCTCCGGGCAGGGCGGGCAGACTCGCGAGCAGGGCCAAACCACAGGCAATCGAATAGCCTGCAGTGCTCCATGGGATGACGATCGCCAGGAGCAACAAGCTGGCGAAGGAAATGCCCGCGAGCTTCGAGCTCTGGTCTGCGCCCTCGGCCGGGGTATTGCCGGAAGCCATCATGCTGGCACACTTTAGCGTCGCGATGGCCCAGCCTCCCGCCCCCCTTCCCGCAGCCGATGCCGCTGACGGTGCCTTCGAAGAGCTACGTGCTTGGGCCTGCGCTCAGGATGCGGCTGCACGCAAGCAATTGCGCGGTGCCCACCCTTCGATTTGGCGTCGGGAGGTGCCGGACCTGGATGCCCTGCAGGAGCTGGCCAACCATCCGCCCGCGACTTGCCTGAAGCGCGGCAAGACCAGCACCGTTCTGCGCACCACCCTGGCCGACGGCACCGCCACCGTCTTGAAGCATTATCTGCCGACCAAACGCCTCGATCCGCGCGATCGCATGGGGCGCTCCAAGGCGATACGCAGTTTGATGGCCGCAGAAGCCCTAAAACGACGTGGGTTTTCCGTGGTGGAAGCGCTCGGCGCTTGGTCGGTGGCTGGCAAAGGCTCCTACCTCCTGCTCGCGGATTATCCCGATGCCCTCCCCATGCACGAAGCGGTGCTCACGGTCCAAGGCGCAGATCGTGCCGCCCTGCTCGCCAATGTCGGACGCACCGTGCGCCAGTTACACCGCGCCGGCGTGGCCTACCGCGATTTGAAGCCGAGCAATGTGCTGGTGCAGATGCCCGGCACTGCGTGCGAAGATCTCCTGTTCCTCGACCACGACCGCAATCGTTTCCAGCCACAAGCGGTCCAAGCGGAAACCGCGATGCGCGACCTCGCAGCAGTGCACGCCGGCCTACCACCTCAAGTGCGCGCGACGGAACGCTTGTTGGCCTTGCGTCACTATGACCCTGAGTTGCTGGAACGCGATTGTTGGCAAGACCTCATGCCCGCGTTGTTGCAGGAGGCTGCCGAACGTGCGCATCGTTGGATCCCGCATCGTCTGCTCGGCGGAGCTCCTGCAGACCAGTCCTCTGCCTAGAGTTCCTGGCCTTTCTGCAGTTTGCGCAACTTGCTGTAGCGCAAAAACTCATAACGCGCATCCAAACTGGCAAGACGCAGACCCACCAGGCCGTCGCGCATGCCGAGGCGGAGTAGATAGGAGCGCAAGAATCCGAGCGGCGGCATGATCCACATGCGCAGAGTGGCAAGGCGTCGGCCGCGGGCGAACATGGAACGCGCAGCGGTTTCGGTATAACGGTCCATCTTTTTCAGATGATGCTCCAAGTCGCGGTAAGGGTAATGCAATAGATCCCCCTTCAACCGACGCACGGCTCCATCGACCACGATGCGGTCGTGCGGTTCCGCTCCGACATTGCGCGCCTTGCTGCGATCAAAAAGGCGCATCTTGGCATCCGGATACCAACCTCCGCCGCGGATCCAACGCCCCAAATGGAACGCCAAACGCGGCAGCTCATAACCATCACAATCCGGCGTTCCGTTCGCGAACAGTGCACGGATTTCCTGCTCTAAGGCCGGCGAGACACGCTCATCCGCATCCAAGCACAAGACCCAGTCCTGGGTGGCCGCCGCAATCGATGCCTCGCGTTGTGGGATGAAGCCATCGAACTTGCGATAGACCACCCGCGCACCTTCTTCTTCACAAAGCTGCACCGTCTCATCCTTGGAGCCACCATCGATGACCACCCGTTCGGAAACGAACGCCGCACTGCGCAAGCAATCGACGATATTCCGACGCTCATCCTGCGCGATGATGACCACGCTCAGTGGAAGGAGTTCAGGGCCGGACATGAACGCGCATTGTATCCCCCGCTTGTACCGCCACACGCGACCCTCTAACGTGAACCCATGCGACCCATCCCGCGCCTCGCGCCCTGCCTCGGCCTCGCCGCTGTAGGCCTATGCCTGTTCCCATCCTGCTCCATTCCCGGCGGCGCCGCCTGGAGTGATTTGCATGTCAACGGATTCGTTTCCGCCTTCCCAGGTGAGTTGGATGCCACGGCACGGGATATCTCGGTCGATGCGACCACCGGCGGCGGCCTCGCCTTCACCGGTGACTTGGATGTCGACCCCAACCGCGAAACCGCCTTCCTTTATGGTGCTCGCGGTGGCTTCGCACCTTTTGAGCTCATCGTCAGCGAATTCGGCTACGACGGCACTTCCTCGGGTCTTGCCACGGGCGGCGTCACCTTCCTCGGTGTGGCTCTGCCGGTCGCCGACACCTTGGCGACCGATGTGGTCCTGGACATGAACATCACCAAGTTGATGCTCGGCATCGACATCGTGAACACTCCGGTTGCGCGCGTCGGGGTCTTGGCCGGCGTCGATTTCTTCACCTTCGATCGCTTCGCTGCCAGTGCTGCGGAGGATAAGTCGGTGCTAGGTGTTCCCGTGATCAGTCGCGGCGATACGCAGAACATCCTGATCAACGAGGATGCCCCCATCCCTATCGTCGGCCTTCGTGGCGATGTGCAGTTGCCCTTCGGCGTACGCCTTGGCGGTGAGATCACCGGCCTTTCCGCCAACTTCGATGATGCCGATATCAAACTCACCGACATCGACATCAACGCCAACTATGAGCCTTGGAGCAACGTCGAGTTGGTGCTCGGGTATCGCCTGATCGATGTCAGTATCGACGGTGAGATCAGTGGTACCGCGCTGGATGCCGACCTCGACCTGTCGGGGCCTTACGTCGGCGTGTCGTTGTACTGGTAGAGCTTGCGCGCTCTACCCCAAAGGAAACCCCGCTGCGGAGCGATCCGCAGCGGGGTTTCTTGTTGCGATGGGAACCTTAGAGGTTCGCAGCGACGAAATCCCAGTTGATCAGGCTGGCGAAGAAGGTCTCGAGGTACTTAGGACGCGCGTTGCGGAAATCGATGTAGTAGGCGTGCTCCCAGACGTCGCAGGTCATGAGAGGCTTCTTGCCATCGGTCATCGGGTTGCCGGCGTTTCCGGTGGTGCAGATCTCCAGCTTGCCGCCGTTATCGACCAACCAAGCCCAACCGGAACCGAACTGCCCCATGGCTGCGGCGGTGAACTGCGAGACGAAGTCCTCGTAGGAGCCGAAGTCGCGGTTGATGGCGTCGGCCAGAGGGCCCGATGGTGCGCCACCGCCGTTTGGCTTCATGCAGTGCCAATAGAAGGTGTGGTTCCAGACTTGAGCAGCCTGGTTGAAGACACCACCTTCGGTGGTCTTGATCAGTTCCTCGAGGCTCTTGGAGCTATCGTTGTCGAGCAGTTCGTTGAGCTTCAACACGTAGGCGTTGTGGTGCTTGCCGTGGTGGTACTCGAGGGTCTCCGCGCTGATATGCGGAGCAAGATCTTGGATGCCGTAAGGCAGGTCTGGGAGTTCGTATGCCATGATTCTGTAGGTCGAAGGGGAAACTTCGGGGACATAAGATAACAGTCTTTATTCACACGGGTGTGTGAGGATTGCGCGGTGCTAAATTCCGCCCGTGCGTCGCCTTGACCTGACTCGGACCCTCCTGATCATCCTCGTCCTCGACCTGCTGCTGCAGGGTTTCGGGCTGGCGCGCTCCTGGGATGTCTACCCCGCGGTCCAGAACCCCGCCGGCGACGCTCTTGAGTACTGGGATTGGGCCGGTCGCATCGCGGAAGGCGAACTCGTCGGCGAGACGCCCTTCTTATCCGCACCTCTCTATCCGTATTTCGTCGGCCTCGTGCGCGCCTGCGGCGGCGGCATGGCTGCGGTCTATGTGCTGCAGTTGCTGATGCGCACCCTCACGGCCTGGATCCTGGCCCGTTGCGCGACCCGACTGTTCGGGCATCTTGGGTTCGGCCTCGCCACGGCGGTGGTGTTCTTGTGGTTGCAGGAACCGGCCTACTATGCGGTGCGGCTTTTGAACTCGAGTCTGCAACTCCTGGTCTTGAGTGGATTGATCCATGCCTGCATTGCATGGCGGGAAGAGCTGACCTTGAAACGACAACTCGGCCTCGGCGCCTTGCTCGGCTTGAGCTTGCTGTCGAATCCTTCCCTGTTGATTGGGTTGCCGTTCTTCGCCTGGTGGTTGGGTGTGCGCCCCCCCGCCCTCCGCGCCACGGCCACCGTCTTAGGCATGACCTTCCTCATGCTCGCGCCGGCCACCCTGCACAACCTTGCCGCCACCTCCGGCTCGAGTGGCGGCACCGAGTTCATTCTCCTGAGTGCGCAAAGCGGCGTGACCTATTCGCATGGCAATGCGGCGGGAGCGGTCGGTACCTACACGCCGCTGGCAGGTGTCAGCCTCGATCGTCAGGATCAGAACACCGACGCCTATCGTCTCGCAAGTGCAGAGACCGGCAAGGAAGGATGGGGTAACACCTCGGATTACTTCCTGCAGAAGGGGCTCGATTGGCAGTTATCCAATCCGGGCGACGCCATCGCTCTCGCCTTCACCAAGTTGCGCTGGTTCTTCTGCGGGCGCAACTACGGCGATCTGTTCAACATCAACCTCGAGAACCGTGATCCCGATTGGCCGCGCCAAGTGCCCTTGCCCGGTGGATTGTTGGAGCTCGGTTGGATCCTGCCCGCTGCCTTCTACGGCCTCTTCCTGCTCATCCGCCGCGACCGACGTCAGGCCATCCCCATTGCCACCTTGCTGTTGGCGGTGTTGTTCGTGGTGGTCGTGTTCTGGTACTCCCCGCGTTATCGCCTTCCGGCGGCACCGATCGCGGCCTTGCTGGCGCCCTGGGCGGTTTTCCTTTTGGCCAAACACCTCAAGGCTCTGCCACGGATCGCGGCGATCGCCATCTGCGCCATTGCACCCGCCGCAGTCCTGGAAGCTTGGACCCTGGGCACTGGATTTGATCCGCTGGAGAATGTGCGCGGGCAATACGAAGCTCACATCGGCCTGAACTACATCGATCTCGGCGAGTTCGCCAAGGCACAACCACGCCTGGAGCGCGCGCTGGCCGTCGGGCATGAGAATGCGGAGATCCACCATGGCATCGCTGAATGTCAGGTGAAGGCTGGGGCTGCCGCCGATCAGCAAGGGCAGCGTCCTCAGGCCGACGCCCTCTACCTGGAAGCTGTCGGGCATTACCGTCGGGCGGTGGAGTTGAATCCGAGCCGCTTGGATACGCGGTTCAGCCTGGGCAGTGTGCTGGATTACATCGGGCAGAAGCAGGAGGCGCGTCAGGTTTGGCAGGATGCGCTGACGGAAGCCGTCGCGCAAGAGGATGCCGAGATGACGGAACGATTACGCCAACGTCTGGGCCGCTGAACCTCAGGGGAATCCGAGGCGCTGGGGTGCTAGCATCCAGGCGCACATGAGCACCAAGCAGCCGTCCTCTCGAACCCGACGTTCCGCCCGCCGCCTTCGCGTCGGGGAATTGCGTTGGACCTGCCCCTCCGCCTGGATCCCGAATCCGCCCAAGCGTTCCAAGAAACGCACCGTCAGCGATCGGCTGTTCGGGCAGGAACGTGCGCTGGAGGCCATCCGCATGGGCTTGGCGGTCGATGCTCCGGGCTACAACGTGTTCGTCTGCGGTTTGGGCGGCACGGACCGCGCTGAAGTGATCCAGGAACTGCTGGATCAGATGAATCTCAGCTGCACGATCCCCCAGGATCATGCCTTCGTGCACAACTTCGAGGATCCGATGGCGCCGCAGCATCTGCGTTTCGCGCCGGGCGGTGGCGCGCAGTTGGTCGAGGCGATGGGCCGCTGGGTCCATGCGTTGAGCACCGAGATTCCGAAGCTGCTGAAGGATGAGAAACATCTGCAACGGCGGCAGCGCTTGTTCGCGCGTTATCAGAAGGCGGAACGTCAGCTGCTGACGCGGGTGCAGTCGCGGTTGCGTCGGGTGCATCTGGCGCTGGTCACGGTGGAAGATGAAAGCGGCGTGCGGCGGGATATTCATTACCGCATCGGGGATGAAGTATTGGCGCCGGAAGATGCGGCGGCATTGCCTCGGGGGAAGCGCCCTGCGGCCAAAGCGATGGAGGCTCTACAGGCCGCGCGCAGCAAGCACCTGACTTTGGTCGATGAGGCGCGCAAGAAATCGCGGGCCTTGGGATTGCGGTTGTTGCGTGAATCGAGTTCCTTGGATGAACAGGTGGTGCAGGAAGCCGTCGAAGGTTTGACCATCGCGGTTGCGGAGGAATTGGATGCGGATATGCAGCTGGCTTCGTGGTTGGGTGATTGCGCGCACTTCGCCTTGAACCACACCGAGTTGTTCCTGGGCAGTGATGGCGACGAGGATGAGAGCAAGTCCAATGTGCGCGGCTTAGAGGTCTTCCAAGTCAACCTGGTGCGCACGATGCGCGAACCGGAATGCCCGATCGTGTTCGAACCGCATCCGAACTACTCGAACCTGTTCGGCACCGTCGAACGTTCGCGGATGCAAAGTGGGCCGGGACATGTGCACTTGGCTGTGCGTCCGGGCTCCCTGCTTTCAGCCGATGGCGGTTACTTGGTGCTCGATGCCCGCGACATCTTCAAGGAAGCCGAAGTCTGGCGTGCCTTGAAGCGCACCTTGCAGGCCGGCGAACTGGCGGTGCATGCGCTGGAGAACCTCTCGCCGCTTGGAGTGACGGGCGCGCGTCCGCAGCCGATCCCGATTGACTTGAAAGTGGTCCTCGTCGGCGACAGCGGCTTATTCGAAGCCTTGCACGATGAAGACTATGACTTCCCGCGCATCTTCAAGGTGCGCGCCGAGTTCGACGACAGCGTGCCGCTCGAGAAGAAGGCCGTCGCCCAACTTGTCGCTGGTCTGCGTGATCTTGCCGACAAGGAGAACTTGGCCAAGCCGTCGAACTCCGGATTGCGCGCGCTGGTCGAACGGGCCGTGCGCGATGCCGGCCGCCGCGGACGCATCTCTTCGCGCCTGCCCCTCGTCAGTGATTACCTCCGCGAAGCCAGTTATCAGGCCAAGCGTGAATCCAAGCGCAGCATCACGCGCGATGCCGTCGACGCCGCGCAGCAGATGTTCCGCGATCAACATGCGATGGATGCCGAGTGGTACCAGCGCCATGTGCTCGAAGGGGTCTACCGCATCGACAGTGATGGACGCGAAGTCGGTGCCATCAATGCACTCACCGTCGTCACTCTCGGCCCTCTAGGCTTCGGACGCCCTGCGCGAATCTCCGCGATGGTCGCAGCCGGCGATGAATCCTATTCCAACCTCGATCGCGAGGTCGACCTTGCCGGCAGCATCCACAACAAAGGAATGTTGATGCTGGAGAACTTCATGCGTTGGCGCTTCGGTCAAAAACGCAGTCTGCCCGCGCGCATGAGCCTGGTGTTCGACCAGAACTATGGCCCCATCGACGGCGACTCCGCTTCCTGTGCCGAGTTGTTTGCGCTCCTTTCCGCACTCACCAACCTCCCGATCCGCCAAGACCTTGCCGTCACCGGTGCCTTGAGCATGCGCGGGGAAGTCCTCGCCGTCGGTGGTGTGAATGAGAAGATCGAAGGCTTCTTCGACATCTGCGAGGCGCGTGGGCTGACCGGCGAACAGGGCGTGGTCATTCCCGAGGTCTGTGTGGGCGATTTGATGTTGCCGCCGAAGCTGGTGGATGCCGTCCGCCAGGGGAAATTCCACATCCATGCAGCTTCCACTGTGGAACAGGCCGTGCAGCGTCTCTTCGACCGCCCAGGCGCTGAGGTCCTGGCCGCCGTCGACAAACGCTTGGATCAGCTCGAGGCCGAGGCCAAGGCCGATGATGAGCCGAACAAGAAGGATTCGGATAACTCCAAAGACGAAAAGCACTAGAAGGCAGCCCCCAAGGCCCCTGTAGAATGGGGGATTCCCCAGAAACCATGCGCTACCTCGACCCGCACATTCATTGCTACTCCCGGACCACCGACGACTACGAGCGTATGTACCTCGCAGGCGCCCGCGCGGTCGTGGAGCCTTCCTTCTGGCTCGGACAGCCGCGCACCACAGCCGGCACCTTCCGTGACTACTTCGACTCCATCATCGAGTTCGAGCGTGCCCGTGCTGCCGACTTCGGCATTTCGCATCGTTGCACCATCGGCCTGAACCCGAAGGAATCCAACAATGAGGCCCTCGCCGAGGAGGTCCTCGAGATGTTGCCGGAATACATGGACCGCCCCGGTGTGGTCGCTGCCGGAGAGCTTGGCTTCGACGAAATCACGCCGGCGGAAGAGAAGGCCCTGCGCGCCCAAGTCGCCATGGCTCTGGAGCGCAATCTGCCGATCCTGGTCCACACCCCCCACCGCGACAAGCACCGCGGCGCCATCCTGCTGATGGATGTCCTGGAAGACATGGGCGTGAAGCCAGAGAACGCGATCATCGACCACAGCACCGAGGAGACCACCAAGTCGATCCTCGACCGCGGTTTCTGGGCTGGCCACACGGTCTACCCGCAGACCAAGCTCACGCCGGATCGTTTCGTCAACATCTACAACGAGTTCGGCATCGAGCGCGTGATGCTCAACACCAGCGCGGATTGGGGCAAGTCCGATCCACTGTTGCTGCCAAAGACCATCAACCTGCTGGAGCGTCGTGGTGCGGATGTTGCCACTTTGCAGAAGCTGGTTTGGGATAACCCCATCGCCTTCTTTGGCGCTGAGCGTATGGATCTGCCGGAAGATGGAGAGCCCTTCGACCCAGTCGCTGCCAACGCGACCCACAGCTCCCTTCGTAAAGACTTCGTGTAGGCGGGTTTCGGGGCCGTCAGCGGCCCTGCGCGGAATTCCTCGGAATTCCGGTTAACCGCCCCCTCTCGACCTCTAGAAAGAGGCGAGAGAACATTGATTTCTCCTTGGGCAACCAAGGGATGAATGGGAGAGCGCCGCAGCCTGGGGGGGCAGCGGCGCTCATTTTTTTATCGAATCCACTGGAGGCTGCCGTGAGGCCCTCCGGAGAAGAACTCTTAGCTGTTGGCCTTCTCACCCACCGTCATGCGGATCGTCCGCATCGCCCGACGGCTGAGAATCTTGACTTTCACGCTCTCTCCAGGCTCAACGGCGGCCACGCGAGCCTTCACCTGATTGGCATTGCGGACTTCAATCCCATCGATCGAAAGGATGACGTCATCCCGCTTGATACCTGCCTTATCGGCGGGTCCACCGGCAACCACCGAATCGACCTTGACTCCATAGGTATGGTCGAGGCCGCGGAGCTTGGCACCCTGGGCATCGAGGCCCTTCACGGTGACACCCATCCACCCGCGACGCACCACGCCATCGTTGGCGAGGTCTTCGACATAACGCTTGGCGATCGCCGTTGGGATGGCATAACCGATGCCGCGCCAGGAAGGATCCGGCCCACCACCACCGATGGCAGTGTTGATGCCGATCACTTCGCCCTTCATGTTGACCAGCGGACCGCCAGAGGAGCCGCGGTCAATGAAGGCATCGAACTGCAGGAAGTCTTCGTAGGAGTCGTCGACCATTTCGAGCTGACGACCGAGGGCGCTGACCACACCGAGGCTAGTGGTGCCTTCCAGACCGAGCGGGCTACCCACCGCCATGACCAGGTGCCCCGGACGAAGCTCATCGCTGTTACCCCAGGACAATTGGTGCTTGGAGGCTCCGGCTGGGATCTTGAGCACGGCGAGGTCGGTCTTGGTATCCACTCCCAGAAGGGTGCCCTGAACCTCGCGGCCATCGCTGAATTGGACCACGGCAGAGTTGCCGCCCTCCATCACGTGGGCGTTGGTCACCACCGTGCCCTTGATGGCATCGATGACGAATCCGGTGCCTAATCCTTGACCCGAGTCGCGCCCGGAGGTGCGTAGGACGCTGAGGAAAACGGTTCCATTGGCGACACTTTCGGCCAGCTCCGCGGATTGCTCCGAGAATTCTAACAAGGTCATGTCGTTGTTTTCTGGCCCCGAGATCGCCGCACGGCTTCCAAACAGGGCTGCACCAGCGACCAAAATCGCCGGAATCAAGATTTCTTTTCTTTTGATGCTCATGGGTGTCGTTTTCCTTACGCTGGAACCTAGCACTTGCAGATGAAATCCTGGCCTCTCATTCTTGTCATTCTTCTGCTCGGCCTGAGTGCGTTCATCGTACTCGGCACGGGTAGCTCTACTCCCACCGACAGTGAGACCTCTTCTTCTATCGAAGAGGCGGGCACTCTACCTGTAGGCGGGATCGATGGAGATTCCCATCGCGAACCGGAGCCTGCTGGCGCCATTGGCCGTACCGATGCGGAGGTAGTGCCCACCGATGCCTCCATGAAGGCGGATGGGCCCAATGCCCTCCCCTTCTCGCGCCCGGCCGCCCATCTGGGCATGAAGTTGGTCGACGGCGAGGGCAAGGGTGTCGCGGATGCCACGGTTTCGGTCCACCTCACGACTTCCTTATCCGAGGTTCCTGGCGTCGATGCCGAGCTTTGGGGGGAACAGAATCAACTGCAGGTCGATACCTCCGGCAAGTTGCAGGCAGAGGTGCCTTCGGATGTCGGGATGCATTTGAAGATCCATGGTCCGCATTGGTTTGGCACCAACCGTCAGGTGCAGGCCTTGAGTGCTGGGGAAGAGGTCGACCTGGGTGAGATCGCTTTGGCCCCCGCGAATTTGGTCACCGGTATGGTGCGTGATGCATCGGGTGCGGTGATTCCTGGGGCACGCGTTGCTTTGGAAGAAGCGAACGGCGCGATGTGGGGCGACTTCGAGCGCATGGACACGAAGGCGGAAGACGATGGCAGTTATGCCTTCCAGGGAGTGCGTCGTGGTCGTTATCAGGTGACCGCTTCAGCGCAGGGTTATGCCAAGTTGGTCTTGGAAGCGCAGGACATCGATCAAGTCCAAGGCGACTTCGTGCTCGATCTCACTCTGGAGCGTGGCAAGGCGATCCGCGGACAGGTGGTCAGTCCAGAAGGACAACCGATTGAAGGTGCGCAGATTTATCACCTCTCGATCGATCAGCCTGGCTTCTGGGGCACGGCCGAATGGCGCCCTGGTTTACCTTCGGAAGAGGATGTGGAACCGGGCGCTATCAGTGATGCATCCGGCTACTTCGAAGTCTATGGCATGACCGAAGAAGGCACGCATTACCTTGGTGCGCGCGCCGAGGGATTCGGCACCGGATATGCTGAAACGGTCGCCATCGACAGCGATGCGGTGATTCAACTGCCGCGGCATTATGTGCTGAGCGGCAAGGTGCTCGACAGCAATGGCAATCCGATTGCCGGTGCGAGCTTGAACATGAGCATCTTGGAGGAAACGGAAACCGAACACGGTTGGGGCCATGCGGTTTCCGAGGAAGACGGCAGCTATGCCTTTGAACCACTGCCGCCAGGATCTTGGACCCTGACTTTGGATTCCTCCTTTGGCGAGATCACCGATCAGGCGGTGCAGTTGTCGGAAGAGACCGAAGCACTGGATTTGATCTTGCCGGTGCAGAACCCATTGCACATCCGTGTGGTCGATCAGGATGGCAATCCCATTCAAGGTGTTTCCGTTTCGCTCGCGGATTCCGAAGGAGGGCATCATGGCATGCACGATGAGGTGAGTTTGCTGTCCTCGCTCAGTTATGCCGGTGATGTTTCGATCGACTTTGGAAATTTCCATGCCTTCGGTATGGGCTCCCAAAGAACTGCCGTCACCGATCAAGAGGGTATCGCGCGCTTCGCCGACCTCGAAGCCAAGCGTTACAAGCTACACGCGGAAGAGTTGGGCTATGCGGATCTGCAGGAAGACCTTGACGTCACGGGTACTCCCCAAGAAGAGGAAGTCACCATGGTGCAAGGTGGCCGTCTGCGTCTGACCTTGGTGGACGGCGCCGGAGCACCGGTAGCCAATGTGCCGGTCGGTCTGCGCACCACGCAGGAAGGCGAGGACCTGCAGCAGCGCACCACGGATAGTGCCGGTCGCGCCGTTTGGAACAACCTCGAGGAGGCCGACTATGAGGTCTCATATCGCGCCAATGAAGCCAGCGGCTGGTGGTGGGATAACGATGAAAGTGAAGACGTCGGTTCGGACCGCCCGGTGGTGCAGGTGAAGGCCGGCAAGACCACCGACCGCGAGCTGACCGTGGGCGATCTGGCCCTCCTGACGGTCCGCGTGACCCGCAATGGCCAGCCCGCCTCCGACGTCAAGGTGCACCTGCGCGAGATCACCGAGGAGGAGCGCTACTACTACGGTGGTGACCACTCCAATGGTCGTCCGACCGACGGCCGCGGCGAGGTGGAACTGCCCCCCGTCGATGCGGGCAAGTACGACATCGTGGTGAAGGGGCAGAAGTCTTCACCCGCCACCGAAAAGAAGGTGGATCTGTACGTCGGGCCGCAAGTCATTGATGTCGAACTCGATGGCGGTGAGGTGCGCGGCAGCCTGATGGGCACGAATGGCCCTCTCGCAGGTGCAACTGTCGCCCTAACTCCTTACCAGGAGCCTGGTTCGGATGGCGCCCACCGCAACATGGGTATGACCGTGATCTCCTACAGCAGCGGCTCCGACGGCCGCCCTTCGCTGAAATTCGGCAAATCTGGCGAACAAGACACCAATACCCGCAGCAATGGCTCCGGCGCCTACCGCTTCACCGACGTACCGGATGGAGAATGGCAGGTCGTCGCGCGGGCAGATGGTTTTGGCACCTGGTCCTCCCAGCCCATCACCATGCGGGGTGGGCAGGTCGTCGAGATGGGCGATCACCGACTGTTCCCGGGTGCCGTCATCCGTGGGCATGACCACAACCATGTGCCGCGCGGCGACGACGAAGACATGTTCTTCGGCTGGGGTGAGTCCGTCTACCTCAATGATGGGGATGGCATGATGATCAATCTCGGCATGATCGATAACAATGGCGACTATGTGCTCGAGGATCTTCCTGAGGGCACTTACACCATTCGAAAGGGCAGTTTCGTGTCGGATCCGATCGAATTATCCGCCGGAGCCGAGCGCCGCATCGACATTCCGATGGAAGAGCCGGAAGAAGAAGTGGTCGAGGACAAGGAGCAATAATGCCCACCCTTCTTAGAATGTAAGAAGACGGTCGCGGATCCTAAGGGGAACACGTAGAATCTGCGGCGTTTTCCTAGCCTAATGGCCTCGGTGGAGTGGGCAGGAAACATCCCAAGATTCCTGAACCCAGAGACTGGAAGTCGGTCTGATGGCGGTGCATAAAATCAAACAGGGTCTGGATGTCCCCATCCATGGCGCCCTCGAAAACCCTTCTCTGATCGACGGTCCTGCCGTCGATCGCGTAGCCTTGCTCCCCCAGGAAGCCTGGGGCATCAAGGTCCAGATGTTGGCCCAAGAGGGTGACAAGGTCCAGGCCGGAACTGCATTGTTCCGCGACCGCCGCGACATGGATGTGGTCTTCACATCCCCCGTCGCTGGCACCCTGGAAGCCGTCAACCGTGGTGCCCGACGCGCCGTGCAGTCGGTGGTGATCAAAGTCGATAACAGCGGCGAGTCCGTGAGCTTCGACAAGGTCGACCCGAAGACTGCCGACCGCGAGACTTTGGTGAAGAGCCTGTGCGCTTCCGGTCTTTGGCCGAACCTGCGCCAGCGCCCTTATGACAAAGTCGCGCAGTCCGGTGAAACGCCGCGCAGCATTTTCGTGACTGCCATGGATACGCATCCTCTGGCCGCCGAGCCGCTGACGCTGCTTGCCGGGCGCGAAGAGGATTTCCAAGTCGGACTCGCTGCCTTGTGCAAGTTGTCTGGTGGCGCCACCTATCTCTGCACCAAGCAGGGTCAAGACTGGAGCGCATTCCTCGCCGATGGCGTCACCCACGAGACCTTCGCGGGGCGTCATCCTGCTGGTAACGCCGGCGTGCACATCAACGCCTTGGATCCGGTCGGACCCGAACGCATGGTGTGGCACATCGACTACCAAGGTGTCGCCGAGATCGGTTCCTTCCTTCGGAATGGACAGGTGCCGAGTGAGCGCGTGGTCGCTGTGGTGGGTCCCGCCGCCACCAAGACCGCTTTGGTCAAGACCTTGCGCGGCGCCTCCACCGAGAGTTTCCGCGACTTCGCTCCCGACAGCCAAACTCGCTTCGTTTCCGGATCGCTGGTCAGTGGCAACACCGCCGACGCCGGCTCCGAAAAGGGCTATCTGGGTCGCTTCGCCCATCAACTGACTTTGGTGGATGATGCCCCCGAGCGCGAGTTCGTGGGTTGGACCAAGCCCATCGGCAGTCGTTGGTCCTTGAGCAACGCCTACCTGGCCAAGTTCCTCAAGAAGAAGTTCCGCGTCGACACCGACGTCAACGGTGGCGAGCGTGCCATCGTCCCCATCGGCAACTACGAGAAGGTTATGCCGATGGACATCCTCGCCACCCAGATGATCAAGGCGCTCGCGTCGGATGACCTGGAAGGCGCCGAGAAGCTCGGGGTGCTCGAGCTGGCGGAAGAGGATATCGCCCTGTGCCAGTACGTCTGTGCGTCGAAGATCGACATCACCGACATGCTTCGTGCCATGCTGACCCGCATCGAGAAGGAGGGTTAAGTTGAAATTCCTACGCAAGAAACTCGATGCCATTGAGCCCCTCTTCGAAAAGGGCGGCAAGTTCGAGAAGTGGTACCCACTGTTCGAGGCTGGCGACAGCTTCCTGTACACCCCTGGGCATCGCACTCACAGTGGTCCGCATGTCCGCGACGTGCTCGACCTGAAGCGCATGATGACCATGGTGGTCATCGCGCTGATGCCCTGCATCCTGTGGTCGATCTTCAACAACGGCTACCAAGCCATGCTCGCCGATTCGAGCTACGGCCTGGGCGCCGCGGATGCCATCACCATGGATGTGGTGATGAAGGCATCGTGGATCGGCCTGCTCGCCTTCCTGCCGCTGTACATCGTGACGATGGCCGCGGGTGGTTTGGTCGAAGCGGTGTTCTCGATTGTCCGCAAGCACGAGATCAACGAGGGCTTCCTCGTCACCTCGATGCTGTTCCCGCTGATCGTGCCCGCCGACATTCCGCTCTGGCAAGTCGCCATCGGCATCATGTTCGGCACCTTGATCGGCAAGGAAGTGTTCGGCGGAACCGGCATGAACATCCTGAACCCGGCTCTCACTGGTCGTCTGTTCTTGTTCATCGCTTATCCGGCACAGATATCCGGCGAGGTCTGGACCAAGCTTCCGAGTGATCCCGCCCTGGCGGTGGATGGACACACCGGCGCCACCGCGCTGGCCGAGTTCTACACCCATGGCGCGACTGCACTCGAGAACATGAGTTGGTGGGATGCCTTCATCGGCCTCACACCGGGCTCCTTCGCAGAAACCAGCACACTGGCCTGCCTCATCGGCGCAGTGATCCTGATCGCCAGCGGCATCGGCAGCTGGCGCATCATGCTTTCCTGCTTGTTGGGCATGATCGGCACGACCTATCTGCTCAACGCCTTCGCCGAGCCTGGCCACTACATGGCCATCGATTGGACTTGGCACCTCGTCGTCGGCGGTTTCGCCTTCGGTACGGTCTTCATGGCGACCGACCCCGTGTCGGCTTCGCAGACCGATACCGGCAAGTGGATCTACGGCGCACTCATTGGTGTGCTCACGGTGATCGTGCGGGTACTCAACCCGGCGTACCCCGAGGGCATGATGCTCGCCATCATCTTCATGAATGTGTTCGCGCCGACCATCGACTACTACGTCGTCAAGGGCAACATCAAGCGCAGGGAGAAGCGTCTTGGACTTCAGTAACCGTTACATCGTGGGCTTCTCGCTGGCGCTCTGCCTGGTGTGTAGCCTGGCCGTGTCCTCTACCGCGGTCGCTCTCAAGGATCGTCAGGCAGCCAATGCGCTGCTCGACATGCAGACGCAGATCCTTCGCGTCTCTGGCATGATCGAAGCGGATGCGAAACCGTCCGCCGCAGAGGCTGCCGATATGTTCAGCTCCATCAAGGTTCTGCACTTCTCTCCTTCCGAGGGCAAGGTCCTCGGTGAGATGGACTTCGATTCGAAGGCCATCATCAAGGCGTCGAAGGCTGCGGCCACCTCGACCCCTGCCACCTCCGAAGCTGCTGCGCTGGCGCGCGTCAGCAACATCCCGAACGACCTCATGGTCCTGGAAGTCACCGACCCGGAGAACGCCTGCTTCGTGTTCCTGATCTGGGGCAATGGCCTGTGGTCGACCATGTACGGCTACATCGCACTAGAGCCGGATCTCGCAACCGTAAAGGGAATCACCTTCTACGAGCAGTTAGAGACTGCAGGACTGGGTGGCGAGATCGTCAACCCGTCCTGGGTCGCTTTGTGGCCTGGCAAGAAGGTCTTCAATGAGGAAGGCAAGGTCGTCCTGGACGTGACCAAGTTCGGCAAGGTCCAGGATGAGACCTATCAGGTCGACGGCATCTCCGGCGCGACCATCACCAGCGTCGCTGTCGGTGCCACCGTGCAAGCCTGGTTCGACGACGAAGCCTACGGCAAGTTCCTCAAGAAGGAGGACAACTGATGCAGAAGGAAACTAAAGAGATCCTCTTCAGCGCCATTCACCTGAAGAACCCGATCACCCTACAGGTGCTGGGCATCTGCTCGGCACTCGCGGTGACCACCCAGCTCGAGCCCGCCTTAGTAATGAGCGCCGCCCTCACCTTCGTGCTGGTCGGCTCCAACGTGATCGTGTCGCTCTTGCGCAACAAGATCCCGGGCAGCATCCGGGTGATCACGCAATTGGCAATCATCGCCTCCTTGGTGATCCTTGCTGACCAGGCCATGAAGGCGTTCCTGTTCGAGGCCTCCAAGCAACTGTCGGTGTTCGTAGGCTTGATCATCACGAACTGCATTGTGATGGGTCGCGCCGAGGCCTTCGCCATGGCAAATCCGCCGATGAAATCCGCACTGGATGGCATCGGCAACTCGTTGGGCTACTCGGCGATCCTGATCATCGTCGGCTTCTTCCGCGAGCTGCTCGGCTCCGGCAAGCTGCTCGGCCACGTGATCATGCCGACCGTCAACAACGGCGGCTGGTACAACCCCAACGGCCTCATGGTGCTCTCGCCGGGCGCCTTCTTCATCATCGGCCTGCTGATCTGGGCCCAACGAAGCTACTCCGCTGAGCTCGTGGAGGACGAGAACTAATGGAACTGGTCAATCTCTTCCTGAAGGCCGCGTTCATCGAGAACATGGCCTTGGCCTTCTTCCTCGGCATGTGCTCCTTCCTGGCCGTGTCGAAGAAAGTGGATACCGCGGTCGGACTCGGCGCTGCGGTCATCTTCGTGCTGGCGATCACCGCCCCGCTCAACAACCTGATCTACACCTACATGCTTCAAGAAGGCGCGCTTTCCTGGCTGCTCGGTGAGGAGAAGGCGGCGACCATCGACCTGAGCTTCCTCACCTTCATCGCCTTCATCGCGACGATCGCGGCGATGGTGCAGATCGTGGAGATGGCCATCGACAAGTTCTCGCCGGCGCTCTACGGGTCGCTCGGCGTGTTTCTGCCGCTGATTGCGGTGAACTGCGCGATCCTCGGAGGTTCGCTGTTCATGGTCCAGCGCGAGTACGACCTCGCCGAGACCACGGTGTTCGGTGTCGGCGCAGGCTTCGGCTTCGCCCTCGCCATGGTCGGCCTCGCTGCCATCCGCGAGAAGCTGAAGTACTCCAACGTGCCTCCGGGACTGCGTGGTCTCGGCATCACCTTCATCACGACTGGCCTCATGGCCATGGGTTTCATGATTTTCGGAGGTATCCAGCTCTAAGGCTGGAGGTTCCACATGGACTTCACCACCATCATGCTGGGCGTCGGCGGCTTCACGGTCGTCGTGGTCGCCCTGGTTTTCGTCCTGCTGGCCGCCAAGGCCAAGCTGGTTTCGAGCGGCAACGTCAGCCTTGTCATCAACGGCAAGGACAACGAGGCCATTCCCGTCGCAGCAGGCGGCAACCTGCTCACCACCTTGGCAGAGCAGAAGATCTTCATTCCTTCCGCTTGCGGCGGTGGCGGTACTTGCGGTCAGTGCCTGGTGCAGATCGACGAAGGTGGCGGCGCCCTGCTCCCCACCGAGGAGACGCACGTCAGCCGCGGCATGGCCAAGGAGAACTGGCGCCTGTCGTGCCAGATCAAGGTCAAGGAAGACATGAAACTGCGCGTCGAGGAGTCGATCTTCTCGGTCAAGAAGTGGGAGTGCGAAGTGGTCTCGAACCGCAACGTGGCTACCTTCATCAAGGAGTTTGTGGTACAGCTGCCGGAAGGTGAGCACTGCGACTACGAGTCCGGCGGTTACATCCAGATCGAGATTCCACCGCACGACATCCCGTACACGGACTTCATCATCGAAGACGAGTACCGCGAGGACTGGGACAAGTTCAACCTGTGGGACATCCGCTCCAAGACCACCGAAACGGTTGAGCGCGCCTACTCGATGGCTTCGTACCCCGCCGAAGGCAACCGCATCATGCTCAACGTGCGGATCGCTACGCCTCCTCCGGGCGCTGGACCTGAAATCCCGACCGGTAAGGCTTCGTCGTTCATCTTCAACCAGAAGCCTGGCGACAAGGTCACGATCTCTGGACCCTTCGGTGAGTTCTTCCTCAAGCAGAATGATCGCGAGATGGTGTTCGTGGGTGGTGGTGCCGGTATGGCGCCGATGCGCTCGCACCTGATGCACTTGTTCCGCACCGAGAAGACCGACAAGAAGGTCACCTTCTGGTACGGCGCACGTTCGTTGCGCGAAGCCTTCTACATGGACGAGTTCGACGCCATCGCCGAGGAGTTCCCGAACTTCGAGTGGCACTTGGCGCTGAGCGATCCGTTGCCGGAAGACAACTGGAAAGGTAAGACTGGTTTCATTCACCAGGTCCTGCTGGATTCCTACCTGTCCAAGCACGAAGCTCCGGAGGAGTGTCAGTACTACATGTGTGGACCGCCGATGATGAACACGGCCGTCATCAACATGCTGGGCGACATCGGCGTGGAGCCGGAGGATATCTTCCTCGACGACTTCGGCGGCTAGGCTGTCGGATCGCTGCGACCCCGTGTCGCTTAAAGCCGGTAACATACCTTGATGGTTTGTTACCGGCTTTTCCTTTGGGGTGTTGCAACAGCAGCTTTGGCGATCGGCAGTGGCTGCACCAAGCAGGAATCGGTGGTCGAGGTGGCGCGAGGCAGCGGCTTCGAAGTGCGTTTCGATGGCACGGTCATGGGCACCACTTGGTCGGCAGTCGTCGCGGATACGCATGATGATTCGGCCAAGCTGATCGCCCGAGTTGGTGATGCGGTGCATGGCGTGGATGCGCGGATGTCGACGTACAAACCAGACTCCGAGATCTCGCGCTTCGGCACCGGTCCCGCAAACACGCCACACGAGGTTTCGGCAGACACCTACATGGTGGTGGAAGACGCCCTACGCATCGCCGCAAAGACCGGCGGCGCCTTCGATCCGACCATCATGCCGTTGGTGGACTTGTGGGGATTCGGCCCTGCACCCACGCCCGAAACGGCGCCAAGTGCGGAGGCGATTGCTGCGGCAATGGAGTCCTGCGGTTATCAGAAGGTCTCGATGATCGAGGGCAATGAGATGTGGGCGCTGAGCAAGAGCGTCGCGGCGTTGCGGGTGGATCTCTCGGCGATTGCCAAGGGGCATGGCGTCGATGCGATGGCGCTGGCAGTGGAAGAGCGCGGCGCCCAGAACTACCTGGTGGAGATCGGCGGGGAGCTGCGCGGCAAGGGAGTGTCGCAGGATGGCAGTCCCTGGTTGGTGGGTATCGATGCCCCGCGGATGGAGGAAGGCCCAGGGCGGCCCCTGCAGGCGGCTGTGGAGCTGCATGATCAGGCCATCGCGACGAGCGGCAACTACCGCAACTACCGCAACCACACACACCTGACGACATCGTTGATCGCTGCGGGAGGTGCCGCCGCTGCGGGGAGGGCAGGGGGACGGCGTGAGGTGTGTGGTCGCACAACGGGCAAA